>NZ_JBHTSF010000156.1:0-20212 GCF_042795295.1 Streptomyces sp. NPDC056486 | reverse complement strand
GCCGGGGCCGTGCCTCCCGCACCCCCGTAGCGGAAGCTATTCGGTCGCGATGGCGTTGAGGACGTTCATCCGGCCCGCCCTGAACGCGGGGACAAGCGCCGCGAACAGGCCCACGAAGGCCGAGCCGATGAAGACGGTGATGATCGTCGGCCAGGGGATCTCCAGGACCTTCAGGCCCTCCAGGGCCAGGAGCTTCTGGGCCGTCGCTCCCCAGCCCATGCCAAGGCCCAGGCCGAGCAGCGCGCCGAAGAGGGCGATGACCACCGACTCCATGCGGATCATGCGGCGCAGCTGGCGGCGCGAGAGGCCGATCGCCCGCATCAGGCCGATCTCGCGGGTGCGCTCGACCACCGAGAGGGCGAGGGTGTTCACGACGCCCAGGATGGCGACGATGATCGCGAGGCCGAGCAGGCCGTAGACCATGTTGAGCATCTGGCCGACCTGGTCCTTCAGGGTCTGCTTGAAGTCGGTCTGGTCCATGACCTTGTACTGCGGGTAGTCGGCCATGGCGGCCTTCAGCGACTTGTAGGCCGCGTCCTGCTGATCCTTCTCCGCCTTGGCGAACATGATCTCGTTCGGCGGCATGCGGTCGGCGGGCACGTACTTCTCGGCGGTCGTGATGTTCACGTACATCGCGCCCGAGTCGAGCGAGGTCTCGCTCGACGTGATGGCCCGGACCGTGATCTCGCCCGTCCTGCCGTGGTCGAAGGCGAGCTTCACCTTGTCGCCGACGGTGACGCCGTGGTCCTTGGCGAAGTCCTCGCCGACCGACATGGAGTCCGGCTTGTAGGCGTCGGTGAGCTTGCCGGAGACCGCCTCGCTGCGCAGGTCCTGTGCGTACGTCGCGTCGGCGGCGCTCAGTTCCACTCCCTTCGCGGTCTTGCCGTTCGAAGCCGTCAGGTCCGCCTTGATCTCCTTGAGCTGCGTGATGTGGGCGATGTGGTCGGCCTTCTCCATGGCCTTCGCGGCCTTCGGGGTGATCGCCTGGTCGTTGTCGGGCTCGATGATGAAGTCCGCGCCGACCGACTTGTCGAGCTCGTCCGTGGCCGATGCGACCATCGAGGAGCCGACCACGGAGAGGCAGGCGACCAGGGCGAGGCCGATCATCAGGGCCGCGCCGGTGGCGCCGGTGCGGCGCGGGTTGCGCAGGGCGTTGCGCTCGGCCATCCGCCCGACGGGGCCGAACATCCGAAGGAGTACGACGCTGATGACGCGGACCACGCCGTTGGCGAGGACCGGGCCGATGACGACGAAGCCGATGAGCGTGAGGACCACGCCGCCGCCGAGGAAGAGCGAGCCCTCGCTCGCCTTGTCCACCTGGGACGCGGAGTAGAGGCCGAAGCCGCCGGCGCCGGTGAGGACGAGGCCGATGATGGCGCGCAGCACGCTCGCCTTGCCGTCGGCCGGTGTCCCGGCGTCGCGCAGGGCGGCCATCGGGGAGACCTTGGCGGCGCGCCGTGCGGGGAGGTAGGCGGCAAGGACGGTGACGACGATGCCGAGGACCATGCCCACCACGGGAGTCGTCCACTTGACCGTGAGGTCCTGGGTGGACAGCTCCATGCCCATGCCGGACATGAGCTGCATCAGGCCGACGGCGAGTCCGACGCCCGCGCCGACACCGAGGACCGAGCCGATGACTCCGAGCAGCAGCGCCTCGACGAGCACGGAGCGGTTGACCTGCTTGCGGCTCGATCCGATGGCGCGCATCAGGCCGATCTCGCGGGTGCGCTGGGCGACCAGCATCGAGAAGGTGTTGATGATGAGGAAGATGCCGACGAGGAAGGCGATTCCGGCGAAGCCGAGCATCGCGTACTTCATGACGTCCAGGAAGCTGCCGACGCTCTCGCGGTTGTCGGCCGAGGTCTCCTTCTGCGTCTTGGCCTGGTACGCGGAGGCGTCCGCGCCCATGGCCCCGCTGACGTTCCGCTTGAGCACCGCGTCGCTGACGCCCGGCTCGGCGACCACGTTGACGTGCGTGAACCTGCCGGTGGCGCCGAGGAGTTCGCGCTGTGCGGTGGCGGTGTCGAAGTAGACGATCGCGGCACCGGGGTTGGTGACCTTGAAGGTGGCGATGCCGGAGATCTTGGCGGTGTGGTCGCCGATGACGGAGATGGTGCGCAGCTCGTCACCGATCTTGAGGTGGTGCTTGTCCGCGGTGTCGGCGTCGATCATCACGTCGGTGGGGCCGCGCGGGGCGTGCCCGGAGGTGATGCCCATCGAACGCAGGTCGTTGTGCGTCCAGTTGCCGGCCATGGTCGGGCCGCCGCTGGTCGGGCCCACGTTCTTGTTGTCGGAGTTGACGACGGTGACGCTCTCGCTGCTGACCGCGCCCTCGGCGGACTTGGCGCCGTCCGCCTTCTTCGCCCGGTCGACGACCGATGCGGGTATCGACTCGGGCTTGCCCGTGTCGGGCCTGTCGCCCGGGTCCGTGGCGGACTTGGAGCTGACGGTGACGTCGGCGGACGTCGCGGCGAAGAGCTTGTCGAACGTCGTGTTCATCGTGTCGGAGAAGACGAGCGTGCCGCAGACGAACGCCACCGAAAGGATCACGGCCACGGCGGAGAGCGCCATGCGGCCCTTGTGCGCGAAGAAGTTGCGCATCGAGGTCTTGAGGACGCTCATGACGTACGCCCCCGCGCGTCGAAGTCCTTCATGCGGTCGAGGACGGACTCGGCGGTCGGCGAGTACATCTCGTCGACGATGCGGCCGTCCGCGAGGTAGAGGACGCGGTCCGCGTACGAGGCCGCCACCGGGTCGTGCGTGACCATCACGATGGTCTGGCCGAGCTCGGTCACCGACTTGCGCAGGAAGCCCAACACCTCGGCTCCGGCGCGGGAGTCGAGGTTTCCGGTCGGCTCGTCGCCGAAGATGATCTCGGGCTGCGCGGCAAGGGCGCGGGCCACGGCGACGCGCTGCTGCTGGCCGCCGGAGAGCTCGGTCGGGCGGTGCTTGAGGCGGCCCGCGA
This sequence comes from Streptomyces sp. NPDC056486, assembly GCF_042795295.1. NCBI lineage: Bacteria > Bacillati > Actinomycetota > Actinomycetes > Kitasatosporales > Streptomycetaceae > Streptomyces > Streptomyces sp. NPDC056486. The sequence goes on along the minus strand of NZ_JBHTSF010000156.1, from coordinate 17,247 downwards.
GACCGACGGTCTCCACGACCTGGTCGAGCCAGGCGCGGTCGGGCTTGCGGCCCGCGATGTCCATCGGGAGCGTGATGTTCTCGATGGCGTTGAGCGTCGGCAGGAGGTTGAACGCCTGGAAGATGAAGCCGATCCGGTCCCGGCGCAGCTGCGTGAGCTTCTTGTCCTTCAGGCCGGTGATCTCGGTCTCGTCGAGGTAGATCTGCCCGGAGGAGACGGTGTCGAGGCCCGCGAGGCAGTGCATCAGGGTCGACTTGCCGGAGCCGGACGGGCCCATGATCGCGGTGAACTGCCCCCGGGCGATGTCCACATCGATCTCGTCGAGCGCCACGACCCGGGTCTCCCCCGACCCGTACGCCTTCACGACCTGGCGAGCCCGTGCCGCCACGGCCGTACGCCCTCCAGTGCCCCCGTGCCTGGGAATGGTTACAGCCGTTGTCACGGTAAGTCTCCTAAGTCGGTTACGCGGTAGGTCAGGTGTGTTCGCCGCGCATAAAGATTCTGGTCGTCCGACGAGTCCTGCGCGCTGGTGCTCAGCGCAGTCTCTTGCTGGGGAAAACCCCACCCCCGTAGGTGTGGCTTGTCCGACCCGAGGGCCTCCCCCGATCCGGCCCGAGGCCTCCCCCGGTCCGACCCCGTCGGCATAAAGCCAATCTAAGAAGCGGCCTGGGCCTTCTCGTCCTCCATCAGTACGAACGCTCCCCGGTCCGTAGTACGGAGGTTCCCCTAGGGGAACTCCACCCGCCGGTGGAGCCGTTCTCGGGGTTGCTCCACCCTCTTACGGAGCGGACACCGGCCCACCTGCCGAGATGCTCTCCACCCCTGCCCCGGGAGTACACCGGGTGAGAAGGTGGCCCCGAGTAAATAGATGCATAGGGAAGGGATCTCGGTGGACGCGGACGGCACACCTTCGGGTTCGGACGACCGGCGGCGCCGCGGCCCCGTCGTCGCCGCCCTCATGCTCGCCATGGCGCTCGCCGCCCTGGACTCCACGATCGTCTCGACCGCCATCCCGCAGATCGTCGGCGACCTCGGCGGCTTCTCCGTCTTCTCCTGGCTCTTCTCCGGATATCTGCTCGCCGTCACCGTCACCCTGCCCATCTACGGCAAGCTCTCCGACACCTTCGGCCGCAAGCCCGTACTCATCGCGGGCAGCATCCTCTTCCTGATCGGCTCGGCCCTGTGCGCGGTGGCCTGGAACATGGGGGCGCTCATCGCCTTCCGCGTCGTCCAGGGCCTGGGCGGCGGCGCGCTCCAGGGGACGGTGCAGACACTCGCCGCCGACCTCTATCCCCTGAAGGAACGCCCAAAGATCCAGGCCAAGTTGTCCACCGTGTGGGCCGCCTCGTCGATCGCGGGCCCGGCGCTCGGCGGCCTGATCGCCGCGTACGCCGACTGGCGCTGGATCTTCCTGATCAACCTGCCCATCGGCGCTGTGGCTCTCTGGCTGATCGTGCGCCACCTGCACGAGCCGGAGCGCGCGACGGCCACCCGGGGGCGCACCGACTGGGCGGGCGCGCTCGCCGTCTTCGCCTGCGGCGGTGTCCTGCTCACCGCGCTCGTACAGGGCGGCGTCGCGTGGGGCTGGCTGTCGGCGCAGTCGCTCGCACTGTTCGCGGGCGGACTGCTGCTCGCCGGGGCCGTCGTGGTCATCGAGCGGCGCGCGGCGGAGCCGATCATCCCCGGCTGGGTCTGGCGGCGGCGCACCATCGCGGCGGTCAACCTCGCCCTCGGCGCGCTCGGCCTCCTGATGGTCGCGCCGACGGTCTTCCTGCCGACGTACGCCCAGTCCGTGCTCGGCCTCGCGCCGGTCGCCGCCGGGTTCGTGCTCTCCGTCATGACGCTGAGCTGGCCGGTCTCCGCCGCCCTGAGCCAGCACGTCTACCGCAGACTCGGCTTCCGCGACACGGCGCTCATCGGCATCGGCGGGGCCGCCCTCTTCCTCTTCGCGTTCCCCTTCCTGCCCTACCCGGGACAGGCCTGGCAGCCGGCCCTGATCATGCTGCTTCTCGGCGCGGCACTCGGCCTCTTCCAACTGCCGCTCATCGTCGGGGTGCAGTCCACCGTCGGCTGGTCCGAGCGCGGCACGGCCACCGCGTCGATCCTCTTCTGCCGCCAGATAGGCCAGACCCTGGGCGCCGCCCTCTTCGGAGCGGTCGCCAACGGGGTCCTCACCTCGCGGCTCGGCGGCGCGGGCTCCCTGGACTCGGTGGCCCATGCCCTGGAGAACCCGGCCTCGGTCGCGGACCCCGAACGGCTGCGCCGCGCGGTCGACTCGGCGGTGGACACGGTGTACGTGGGGGCGGGGTGCGCGGCGGTGCTCGCACTCCTCGTACTGGCGTTCCTCGCGCCTCGGCGGTTTCCGGTAATCGGGGCGCAGAGCCCGGAAAACGGGGAGGTGGGAGCCCTGAAGGGCACGGAGAACACGGAAATGGCGCCGCGTGAGGGCGGCTTGAACAGACCGGCCGAATAGACCGACCAACCAGTATGCGCAAAACCCTTCGCGGCTCTACTACTTACGAGTAACGTGCTCGCTCCTCACCTCTCGCTCCCTGCGGTCCCGCACCGGACCGACGCCGCGCAAGGAGAACCGGGATGCCCTACCCTCACCAGCCCCAACACCCTCGCAACCCCCAGCAACCGCACCACCCCCACCAACCGCATCTCCCGCACGACCCTCAGCAACCCAGACACCCCCATCACGCCTACCAACCCCACCTCCCCCCACACGACTCCTCCCCCTCCTACCCCACCTACCCCTGGCAGCCCGCCGCACCGACAACGCCCCCACCGCGCCCAAGACTCCCCCGCCACCCCGCACTCGGCCGGCACAGCGACCTGCGCCACCTGCGCAGCGCCTACCGCTGGCAGCGTCGCGTCGCCACCCTCACCGCGCTCGGCTACTTCACGCTCTTCCTGGTCCTCTCCGCCTTCGCCCCGTCCCTGATGACGGACACGGTCACCGGCGGACTCTCCACCGGACTGCTGCTCGGCCTGTGCCAGGTCCCCGTCACCCTGATCGCGATAGCGCTGTACGAATTCACGGCCCGCCTCAGGGTCGACCCGATGGCCGAACGGCTGCGCAAACTGGCGGAGCTGGAGGCCAACCGGTGAACTCCGACATCACGCCGGTGAGCTCCGCGATCACGCCGGTGAGCTCCTCCATCACGCTCGCCACCGACTCGGCACAGGCCATGTCCCTGGTGGCGTTCACCGCCGTCGTCACCCTCACGCTGCTCCTGTGCGTGATGACGGGCCCCGACCGCGACAACCTCGGCGAGTTCTACGCGGGTTACGGCTCCCTCTCGCCGATGCGCAACGGCCTAGCCATCGCGGGCGACTACATCTCGGCGGCGACCGTCCTCGGCACCGGCGGAATCATCGCGCTCGTCGGGTACGACGGGGTCGTCCTGGCCCTGAGCACGGCCCTGTCCCTGATGCTGCTGATGTTCCTGCTGGCCGAACCCCTGCGCAACGCGGGCCAGTTCACCATGGGGGACGTACTGGCCCGCCGGATGCCGGGCCGCGCCGTACGGATCACCGCATGCGCGGCGACACTCGCCGCACTCATCCCCCTCATGCTGGTGCAGCTGGCGGGCGCGGGCGATCTGCTCTCCTTCATCCTTGGCTTCTCCGGCGAGGGCGTGAAGACGGGCTGCGTCGTCGCACTCGGCGCACTCATGATCAGCTACGCGGCGATCGGCGGCATGAAGGGCACCGCTCTCATCCAGATCCTGAAGATCGTGATGCTGCTCGGCTCCGGAGTGGTCATCGCCGCCCTGATCCTGCGCCGCTTCGACTGGGACCTGGGCGCACTCCTGGCCGCCGCCCAGAAGGGCAGCGGGGTCGGCCCCGCCTTCCTCCAGTCCGGACTGCAGTTCCAGGGCGGTCCCAACCCCCGCCTGGACATGATCAGTTCGGAGCTGACGGTGGTACTCGGCGGCGCCTGCCTGCCGCACGTCACGATGCGGATGTACACGGCGCGCAGCGCGCGCGAGGTGCGCCGCTCGATGTCCTGGGCGGTGTCGTCGGTGGCGCTCTTCGTCCTCGTCATCGCGATCGTCGGCTTCGGCGCGACGGCGATGATCGGGCGGGCGGCGATCGCACAGGCCGACCCGCAGGGCAACACGGCCTACCTGCTCGGCTCAAGGGCGGTGTTCGGCGCGAACGCGTCGACAGCGGAGACCCTCGTCTTCACCACGGTCACCACAGCGATCTTCCTGACCCTGCTCGCCTCGGTCGCCGGAATGATCCTCGCCTGCGCCAACTCCCTCGCGCACGACGTCTTCGCGCATCAGCGCAAGCAGATCACCCCGCGCCGCGAGATGGCACTGGCCCGCGTATCGGCGCTCGCCATAGGAGGCTTCGCGATCGCCCTCGCGGTCATCGTCCAGCACCGCAACCTGCAGCCGCTGGTCACGCTCTCCTTCTGCCTGGGCGCGTCGGCACTCGCCCCGGCACTCGTCTACAGCCTCTTCTGGCGCCGCTACACCCGCAGGGGCCTCCTGTGGACCCTGATCGGCGGCACCCTCGGCTCCATCATCATCATGACGGGCACCAACCTGGTCTCGGGCGCCCCCACTTCAGCGTTCCCGAACCACGACTTCAACTGGTTCCCCTTCACCACCACAGGCCTGGCGTCCATCCCCCTCGGCTTCTTCCTCGGCTGGCTCGGCACGGTGTCATCGGGCCCACGCGAGTCGGACGAGCAGCGCAGGCGGTACGAGGCGGTGGAGGGCTGGATCCTGGCGGGGGTGACGAGGAGGTAGCTCCCTAGGGGGCATCCTCGGCAGCCGCCCGCCCGGTCAGCGCAGCGAGACTGCTCCGCACATGCTCCATGTGTCCCCGCACCTCATCCCACTCCTCCCCGTGCTCCCGCAGCATCCGCTCGGTCTCCCGGGCGATGCCCTCATCCCGCGCATGGGCCGCGGCAAGCAGCTCCGCGCCCCGCGCCTCCGCGTCCTCCTGCCCGTGCCGGGCGGACTCCTCCGCCTCGACAGAGGCCCGCTTCGCCTCGGAGAGGCGGGCCTCAGCGGCGGCCACGCGCGAGGCCTCCCAGGCCTCCACCTCCGCGTCCCGCGCGGCGATCTCCCCCTCGGCGGCCGCCCAGCGCTCGGCGTGCTCCTTCTCCTGCTCCTCCAGGAGCGCGGCACTGCGCTCCCGCGTCTCCCGCAGCGCGGCAAGGGCCTCGCCCCGCCACTCCTTCACGTCACGGCGGGCCGCGATCCGCGACTCGTCCGCGGTGGCGCGGCAGGCGAGCAGCCGCTGCCGGGCCCGCTCATCGGCCTCACCGAGGACCTCGTCGGCGTACGCACGGGCGGCCTCACGGACCTCACGCCCCTCCGCCTCGGCCGCCTCCGTCACGCGCCGCACGTCGGCCTCGGCCGTCGCCCGTACGGCGGCGGCCTCCTCCTCGCCCAGGGCGAGGATGTTCCGCGCGCGCTCGCTCAGCGTCTCGTACGTCTGAGGTGCGAGCCGCGACACCACGTCCCGCAGCCGCTCCGCCTCCGCCTCCATCTCCTTGGCGAGGACGGTGAGCCGGGCGGCACGCTCCCACGCGCCGTCGCGGTCCTGGGACAGATCGAGGGCGTACGCGTCCACCTGCTCGGGACGGTAGCCACGTCGTACGGCGACGAAACCGTGCTCCGAGGCCGTTGCACCGCTGCTCATCCTTGAATCCCTCCTTCGACGCATCACGCGTGTACTACGCGATTGGCGCACATCTTGATGGATCAAGCCGAAGTGCCCATATCGCGACACTCCGCGCATCTCATCCGCTCAAGGATGCGCCATTTGCAGCCAGAAGTCGGAATCGGGTCGTCCTATCGTCGCGCCTCGACACCCGACCCGCGTCGAAAAACGGACGAGGCGCCCGCCCCGAGCAGGGTCGAGCGCCTCGCCGTGTGTACGTCACCCCGCCGGGCCGATCAGAGCAGGCCGTCCCACATCTGCTCGAGCAGCACCGACCACCAGCTCTCCGGCGACGCGAGCGCCGCCGGGTCGAGCGCGGCGAGCTGGCCCTGGAAGTCGACGGTCCAACGGCCCGCCTGCTCCTGGTTGAGCCCGAAGCGCAGCCGCCACATGCGGCCGAGCAGCGCCAGGCAGCGCGCGAACTCGGGAAGCCCCGTGTTCACGAACTGCGGCGACACCGGAGCACCGCCGGGACCTGCCTCCACGGGCACGGCGACGATGTTCGCCGTGCCGTACTGGACACAGATCGCGCGGCCGAAGTCACTGCCCATGACGAGGTACGAGCCCGCGTCCGACGCCGCCTGCACCCCGCGCTCCTGCGCGGTCTCGGCGAGGGTCGGCACCGGACGCCCCGGCTGGGCCTGCGCCCAGAAGAACGGCCCGAAGTCGACGGGCAGACCCGCCACGACGAGCGTGTGCGCCACGAGGTCGGGCACGCCCTGCCGCGATACCGCCCGCTGGTCGAAGCGGAAGATGCCGGGCCCGAACGCACCCGCCAGTTCCTGCGCCACACCCTCCGGCGGGATCGGCGGCGCGGGCTGCACCTGCGGCAGCGGCGCGCGCACCGGAGCGGGGCGCGCGGGACCGTCCGCGACCTGGTGCAACTCGGCCTGATGCTCGATGAGCTGCTGCATGCCGCCCTGACGGGACGCGTGGTCCCTGCCGTACGGGGCGATGCTCGTGATCCGCGCCTGCGGCCAGGTCTCACGGATCATGCGGGCGCAGTACGCACCGGGCAGCTCGCAGGACTCCAGCTCCGTGTGGAGTTCGAGCACCTGCTGCGGCGGCACGTTCATGCCGCGCAGCTCGTGCAGGATCTGCCACTCCGGGTGCGGCGTACCGGGCGCCGAGCGGCGGATGAGCTGCTGCTCGGAGCCGTCCTGCGCGCGGTAGCGCAGTACGGCCTGGTAGCCGGGGCCGACGGTCGGCTGTCCTGTGGGCGGCTGCGGGTAGCCGTAGGGCTGGCCGGGAGCGGGCCTGCCCGGCGCGGGAGGCGGCGGCATGCCCGGAGCACCCGGGGCTCCCGGACCCTGCGGCGGCAAGGGAGCGCCGGGGCCGCCGATCGCGGGCCCCGCCAGCATGGTCGCGGCGTGGTGGACACCGCCGCCGGTGCCACCGGGGGTGCCGGGTGCGCCAGGGGGCTGGGGCGCGGGAGCACCGGGAGCACCGGGCGGACCAGGAGGCTGCGGGACGCCGGGAGCACCCGGAGCGCCAGGCGGCTTGATGCCACCGGGGCCACCCAGACTCGGGTCGGCCAGCATCGTCGCGGCATGGTGCACGCCGCCGCCGGGAGGCGTACCCGGAGCACCGGGCGGGCCGGGAGGCTGCGGCGCACCGGGAGAACCAGGAGCGCCGGCACCAGGAACGCCGGGCGGACCGGGAGGCTGCGGGGCACCAGGAGCGCCCGGAGCGCCAGGCGGCTTGATGCCACCGGGGCCACCCAGACTCGGGTCGGCCAGCATCGTCGCGGCATGGTGGACACCGCCGCCGGGAGGCGGGGTGCCGGGAGGCTGCGGCGCGCCCGGAGTCGCGGGCGGCTGAGGTCCGTCGGGGCCGAGCGACGAGACGAACTGCGTCGGGACGTAACCCCCGGCCGGGGTACCCGGAGCACCGGGCCCTGACGGCGGCGGCGTACTCCCCGGACGCACACCAGGAGTCCCCGGAGCGCCGGGAGGCGGCGGCGTAGTCGCACCGCCCCCACGGGCACCACGCGGCGGCGCCTGCGCCTTGCTGGTCGCGGCATCGGCGATGTCGCCCGCGCCGGGGGGCACGGAGTGCTGAGCGGCGGCGGGCCCTGGACCCTGGGGGTAGCCGTACGCGGCCGGGTCCGGAGCGCTCACACCCGGAGGCGGCGGCAGGTTCACCGCGGAACCGGCGGGCGGCGGGGGCAGGTTCGGCCCCGGAGCCGCCGGGGGCTGCGCACCGGGACCCTGCGGATAGCCGTACGCGGCCGGGTCGGGAGCACCGGCGCCCGGAGGCGGCGGCGTGCCGGACCCGTCGTACGCGGGTGCCACCGTCGTCGACGGAAGGCCGCTGCCGCGGTGCATCAGCGCGGTCTTCGCCTCCGGCGGCACACCGGGCGGCGGGACGTCGTCATCGTCACCGCCGACCAGCGGCGGCGCGAACACCGTCGCGGGCGCCGGCACCGAACCGTCCTCGCCGGAGTCCGCGTTGGTGTCCGTACCGGCCCACGGGGTGGCCCCTGCGGGCGCACTCGACGGCGCGGCCGCGGGCCACGGCGTACCGCCACCGGGAGCTTCGGGAGCGGCGGAGGCGGCGGGAGCAACAGGCGCCGCGGGCGCGGCGGGGGCAGCCGGCGCGGCAGGCGACGAAGGTGACGCAGACGACGCGGATGACGCCGCCCCCCGCGTCGAATCCGCCCTGCGATCCGGAATGCCCAGCTTGTCCGCCGCTTCCTGGAGCCACTCGGGAGGGCTCAAAAGGAACGACGTCTGATTCAGGTCAACCCGCTCCGGCGGGGCCGGAGTCGAATCTTCCGGCACCGCGTCCGGGGCGCCGTACTCCTCTTCGTACCGGCGGATCACCTCACCGACCGGCAGACCCGGCCAGAGCGTGGCGTCACCACTGTCCCTCGCGATGACGAGCCGCTGGCTGCCGCCGTCGGACACCGGACCGTTCTCACGGTCCTCCGCCCATAGGACGAAGCCGAGCTCGAACTCCCGCACCCGCACCTCGCGATGCTGGTAGCCGGGCACATCGCCGTTGATCCACTCCTCGGCGCGCTCCTGCGCCTGCGCGAAGGTCACCATCGACAAGTCACTCCCCCACCGGGACGGCGCGCGCGAAGCCACCGTCCACCATCAGGTTCGCCACGGTCTCCAACTCCGGCGGATTACCCGCGAGCCGGGACAAGAACGCGTCGAAGTCGTCACCGCACGGCAGCAGCAGCCGCTGCACCCGCTCGGCGGGCGCCCAAGAGGCCGCTTCCGAGACGTCCCGTGCGTCGTCGTACGCGCAGAACCACACCGAACCGATCAGGTCACCCTTGACCTTCACGGCGAGAATGCCGCCCTGCACGAAACCGACTCCCAGGTAATCCTTGGTGAGATGGTCGCGCAGGCATTTGTTCACGTACACCAGGTCGTTGACCGCGGCCTCGTCCCGCACCGTGAAGAACGGCTGGTCGATCAGGAGACCGAGCTCCGCGTCGAGCGCCGTACCCACCGGCGCGCAACCGCCCGCCGCCTTCAAGAAGGAACGGTAGGCGCCCGGCAGCCGATAGCCCAGCTCCTCCTCGGCGCCGAGGATCTCCTGCTCGGTCACCGCGACCGCCGACTTCGGCAGCGCGAGATGCGCGGGGCGGGTCTCCTGGAGCGGGCGCGTGCCCCTCTTGTTCTGGTCCACCGGCGTCGTGGCGAGCCCGCCGTGATGCCGCAGAAGCGCCTTCACCTCCACCGGGACCAGCTCCAGGCGCCTGCCGCCCGGCACGTGGTGCCAGGTCCAGCCGTGCGGGGTCGCCACCGGCGGAATCGTGTCCCACAGGTCATGATCCGCCGCGGCCATCGCCGCGTTCGCGGAGACGTAGTCCGTCAGGCGCAGCTCGTCGACGCCGAAGCCCTCCGGGGGCTCGGCGATCTCGGCGGCCGCACGCGCGTAGGCCGAGAAGTCCGGATAGCCGTGCTCGTCCACGCGCACGCCTCTGGGATGGCGCGTGGCCCGGACCGGATCCGGAAAGTGCACGAGCTGCCCGGCGTAGGCCGCGTTCGGCGGCGCGGCTTGCTGCCCCAGCCGACCTGTCGTCATGGCGGTTGCCCCCTGCGGCACTGTTAATGGTTCTGCGGATCGCTGTACATGGATGGTGCGTACTCGATGCGTACTCGATGCGTACTTCGTCCTGCGTTCCGCGGTCTGCGGATGTCGACAGCCTATGCGCAAGGACGACACCGGTCACCGGGCCTCCAGTTCCATGACCAGCAGCCACCGGACCGTCACCGTGCGACGAAAACCAGGCGTGTCGCGGTGCCCCAGCTTCCGCACCACCCGCCCCATTTGACAGGCTGTCCCCGCAACGCGGGGGCGTGGCACACGCGGTCACACCGCGAGTTGCGGGGAGGGAAGCACCACCATGCACACGGCACAGACCGGTACGGACGGCCGCACGGCGGCCACGACGGCGCCCTCGGCGATCGCCGAGAACCCCGTCGACACGGGGGATCCCCGCGTCGGCTGGAGCAGCGCGTCCGCACACGCGCCCACGCTGCGCCAGCGCCGCGACGGCATACTTCCCACCGTCGCCGCCGCACTCTCCGTACGCGGCGCGACGCTCACCTGCACCGCGGGACGCGGCGAAGAACCTCCCGCTCTGCACCCGCTCGTACAGGATTTCCTCGACACCCTCACAAGCGGCCAGCGCGAGCGCTTCACCGGGCGGTGCGCCGAAGCCATCCTCATCTCTCGTCATCTCACGGCGGCCGACGGCAGCCGCTCCAAACGCGCGGCACGAAAACCGATGACCAACGGCGAGGCGCGCAAAGCGCTCAAACACGCCAAACTCACCACCCGCCGCATCCGCGAGGACGGCGACCCCCTGCACGGCGGCTTCGCCCGCCCCTGCCGCTCCTGTACGGCCCTCACAGCGCACTTCGGCGTACGGATCGTGGACCCCACGACGCCGGAATCCTGACTCCCGCCGAGCAAGCCGCGAACCCAAGCCACGCACAACGAACCGCGCACAACGAACCGCGAACCGCGAACCGCCACGAGGGCCGCCCATGCACACGGAACACACGGAACAGCGCACCGAGAACCCCGCACACCCCACCACCCCGTCCGCCGCGACACCCCGCTTCCCCGTCCCCATCGACGCCGCCCTGCGCGCCGCGGGCTGGCGCCCCGGACGCTGGGACATAAAGCAGGCCGAGATCTGGGCCGACGTCCTGCGCGGCCACACCTCACCGGCCGGACACCAGCACGCCGTCTTCCCCGCCGCCGTCGAGGCGTGGGCCGAGTTCGGCGGACTGCACATCACCCCGCAGGGCCCCGGCCGCCACATAGCACCCGCCACCGTCCACCTGGACCCCCTGTACGGCCTCCACCTGGCCCGCACCCTCGGCGACCTGGGCCGCGCCCTGGACTCCGAGGTCTGCCCCATAGGAGAAGAGACCGAGACCCAGGCCCTCCTGGCCATCGACGCCGAAGGCCGCGTCTACAGCCTCGACCACAGCGGCGACTGGTACCTCGGCTCCCACATCGACGAGGCCCTCGCCACCCTGGCATCGGGCACACGCCCGGAACGCCTGAAGGCGGGCTGAAAGCGGGCTGAAAGAGCTAGGCCTCAGCGACGACGACAATCACGGGCAGCACCGCCGACACCCGGAAACCACCCGCGTCGGTCGGCCCCGACACGAACACACCGCCCAGCGCGACGACACGTTCCTTCATGCCCACCAGACCGTTGCCCCCGCTGGGCAACCGCGCGTCCCCGGGACCCGCCTCGGGCGGCGGCTCGTTCTCCACCTGCATCGCGATCTCCGCACCGCGGTGCGCGAGCCGGACATACGTCTTGGCGCCCGCGGCGTGCTTGTGCACGTTGGTCAACGCCTCCTGCACCACCCGGTACGCGGTCTGCTCCACGTCAGCCGCGTACTCACGGGACTCACCCTCCACGGACAGCGCCACCGCCATCCCCGCCGCACGCGACTGCCCCACCAGCTCGTCGAGCTCCGCCAGAGACGGCCCGTCCTCGTCCACGGCACGCGAGGCCGCAGCCGCCGCGGCGAACCCCACGGCCGCAAGCGGCAGCACATCGGAGACCGAACCATGCCGGCCACCCGCCGCCGGCCTGGACTCCCCGTTGCGCAGCACACCCAGCATCTCGCGCAGCTCCGTCAGCGCCTGACGCCCCATGTCACCGACCAGAGCGGCGTTCTTGACGGCCTTCTCCGGATCCTTCCTCGCCACGGCCTGCAAGGCAGCCGCATGCACGACCATCAGACTCACCCGATGCGCGACAACGTCATGCATCTCCCGCGCGATCCGGGTCCGCTCCTCATTACGCGCCCACTCGGCACGCTCCTCGGCCCGCTCGGCAAGCAGCTGCAACTCGCGCTCCAAGCTGTCGGCACGCTCCCGAAGACTCTCCATCAGCCGCCGCCGGGCCCCCACATACAGCCCGAGCAGAATCGGCGGCGCCGTAAGACCGATGGAGGTGGTGATCGCGATGAACGGTATGAACCCCTCCGCGAACCCCAGATCCCCGTTCGCCATGTCCTGCCGCGTCCGCACCAGCGTGACGATGAGCGTCCCGAGCAGCGACATACCGGCAAGGGACCCGATGATCCGCCGGGGCAGCTCGGACGCGGCCAGCGTGTACAGCCCGAGGACGGTCAGGAAAATCCCCATCTGAGCAGGCGTGATCGCGATGGAGATGAGCACCACGGCAATCGGCCACCGACGCCGCAGCACGAGCGAGAACCCGGCGAGCACCCCGAACCCCACACCCAGCGCCGCGGGGATCCCCGTATCCCCCGCGAACTCGATCCCCTCGGCCCCGCACTCCACCGCCGAGGCCAGCGCGAGCCCCACATCAAGGACGGCACTACGCCGCCGCTCCCACCACCACGGGCCGGTCACGGCCGTGGTGTGCTTCTCCCCCGTCGTGGTCATGCCTTCCAGCCTACGGGCGACAAGCCCTCCTTTTCCGGCGAGTTTCCGGCTCGGTGATCGAACACACGCACTGCCCGTGACGAAACGAAACGGCCCGAAATCCCTCGAACTGTTTAACCACTCCCCGTTTCCGGCCGGAAGTCCGCATTCCGGACGAGGGTCGCCGCATGACGGAAATCACGAGCAAGTACACCGACTTCGAGGGACTGCGGGAGCGGGCGGTCGCCTTGCGGCGAGAGGGACTGAGCCGCCGCCAGATCCGCGACCGGATGCACATCGACAACAACGACATCCTGAACCGCCTCCTGGAGGGCGAGCCGCCCCCGGAGTGGACGAAGCGCCCGAACGCGAAGGACGACCTTCGGGAGCGGGCACGGGAACTGCGCGTCCAGGGCCTGACCTACGACCAGATCCAGGTCGAGCTGGGGTGCTCGAAGGGTTCGATCTCGTTGTGGGTACGGGATCTGCCCCGCCCTGAGCGGCGGGACTCGTCGGAGCAGGCGAAGCTGGCGGCGCGGAAGCGGTGGGAGCACGAGCTTGCGGTGCGGGACGTGGCGCGGCAGCACACCAAGGAGACCGCCGCCCAATCGGTCGGGAGCGTGTCCGGGCGCGAGCTGTTCCTCGTGGGAGTCGGCCTCTACTGGTCCGAGGGCAGCAAGGACAAGCCGTACGACCGCCGGGAGAACGTCACGTTCGTGAACAGCGACCCCGGGATGATCCAGGTGTTCCTGGCCTGGCTCGATCTTCTCGAAGTGGAGCGTCGGCGCTTGCGCTTCTCGGTGATGATCCACGAGTCAGCTGACGTGACAGCCGCCGAAAACTACTGGGCCGATCTGGTCGGCGCCGATCGCACCGACTTCAACAAGACCACGCTCAAAAAGCACAACCCGAGGACTGTCCGCAAGAACGTGGGCGCCACCTATCGCGGCTGCCTGGTGGTCAAAGTCCTGCAGAGCGCCGACTTGTACCGTCGCATCGAAGGCGCTTGGTACGGCATAGTGTTGTCCGCGCGTCAGCCCGATCAACCGAATCGGACATAGCGCGCAGACCATCCCGGGTCGTCTAATGGCAGGACAAATGGTTTTGGTCCATTGAATGAGGGTTCGATTCCTTCCCCGGGAGCAGCGCAGACGGGTCCTGACCGCCACGGTCAGGACCCGCACTCATTTCCGGCCCACAACGCCCCGGTATCCTGCGGATGTCCACTCCCCGCACATCCGAAGCCGAAGGGCACCCCCGTGAGCGCCAACAGCCCGGCAGCCGTCGTCGTCCTCGCAGCGGGTGAGGGCACCCGCATGAAGTCGGCCACCCCCAAGGTCCTGCATGAGATCTGCGGGCGTTCCCTCATCGGGCATGTACTAGAAGCCGCGTATGCGTTGAGTCCGCAGCGGCTCGTCACCGTCGTCGGGTTCGCGCGCGAGAAGGTCGTCGCGCATCTCGGGACCATTGCCCCTGACGTGCACACGGCGTACCAGAGTGAGCAGAAGGGCACAGGGCACGCCGTCCGTATCGGTCTTGACGAGCTCGGCGGCGCCGTGGACGGGACCGTCATCGTCGTCTGTGGTGACACCCCGCTGCTGACCGGCGCGACCCTGCAGAAGCTGGCCGCGACGCACACCGATGACGGCAACGCCGTGACGGTCCTTACCGCCGAGGTCCCGGACGCGACCGGGTACGGCCGCATCGTGCGGGACGGCGAGAGCGGCGCCGTGACCGGCATCGTCGAGCACAAGGACGCCACCGAGGCCCAGCGCGCGATCCGTGAGATCAACTCCGGCGTTTTCGCGTTCGACGGCCAGCTGCTCGCGAAGGCGCTCGGCAAGGTGCGTACGGACAACAGTCAGGGCGAGGAGTACCTGACCGATGTTCTGGGGATCCTGCGTGAGGCGGGGCACCGGGTGGGGGCGGCCGTCACCCGTGATCACGAGGAGATCGCGGGGATCAACAACCGCGTACAACTGGCCGAGGCCCGCCGCACCTTGAACGACCGCCTGCTGACCGAGGCCATGCTGGCGGGTGTCACGGTCGTGGACCCGGCGTCGACGTGGATCGACGCGACGGTGACGTACGAGCAGGACGCGCTGGTGCACCCGGGGACGCAGCTCCAGGGCGTCACGCATCTCGGTGAGGGTTCCGAGGTCGGGCCGAACTCCCGCCTGAACAACACCAGGGTGGGCGCGGGGGCCCGGGTGGACAACACGGTCGCGAACGACTCCGAGGTCGGGGAGCAGGCGAGCGTGGGTCCGTACGCGTATCTGCGGCCGGGTACCCGGCTCGGCGTGAAGGCCAAGGCGGGCACGTACGTGGAGATGAAGAACGCGACGATCGGTGAGGGCTCGAAGGTTCCGCATCTTTCGTACGTGGGTGACGCGACGATCGGTGATTTCACCAACATCGGTGCTGCGAGCGTCTTTGTGAACTACGACGGCGAGGCGAAGCACCACACGACGGTGGGGTCGCACTGCAAGACCGGTTCGGACAACATGTTTGTGGCTCCTGTCACTGTCGGGGACGGCGCTTATACGGCGGCGGGTTCGGTCATCACGAAGGATGTTCCGGCCGGTTCGCTGGCCGTGGCCCGTGGCCAGCAAAGGAATATCGAGGGTTGGGTGGCGCGGAAGCGTCCGGGGAGTCCGGCGGCGAGGGCCGCGGAGTCGGCGTCCGGGGAGCCCAGGATTTCGGATGGCGGAAGCTGACCGGAAACAGGTGCGTCGGGCACGGCGTACCGTGATAGATGCACACCATTTCGGCCGGCCCAGCGCAGCGGAATGCATTTTTCCGGAGCGTGCGGGGACGGCAGCGGGAAGAACTCGTCTGAGGAGACTAGTGCTGTGACCGGGATCAAGACGACCGGCGAGAAGAAGTTGATGCTCTTCTCCGGCCGCGCCCACCCCGAGTTGGCCGAGGAGGTCGCACACAGGCTGGGTGTCGGCATCGTGCCGACGAAGGCCTTCGATTTCGCCAACGGCGAGATCTATGTGCGGTATCAGGAGTCGGCTCGTGGCGCGGACTGCTTCTTGATCCAGAGCCACACGGCTCCGATCAACAAGTGGATCATGGAGCAGTTGATCATGATCGACGCGCTGAAGCGCGCGTCGGCCCGCTCCATCACCGTGATCGTGCCGTTCTACGGCTACGCGCGCCAGGACAAGAAGCACCGCGGCCGTGAGCCGATCTCGGCCCGTATGGTCGCCGACCTGATGAAGACCGCGGGCGCGCACCGCATCCTCACGGTCGACCTGCACACGGACCAGATCCAGGGCTTCTTCGACGGCCCGGTCGACCACCTCTTCGCGCTGCCGATCCTCGCGGACTACGTGGGCGCGAAGGTCGACCGTTCGAAGCTGACCGTGGTCTCCCCCGACGCGGGCCGCGTCCGCGTCGCCGACCGCTGGTGCGACCGTCTCGGCGCCCCGCTGGCCATCGTGCACAAGCGCCGTGACAAGGACGTCGCCAACCAGGTCACCGTCCACGAGGTCGTGGGTGAGGTGAAGGGCCGCGTCTGCGTCCTGGTCGACGACATGATCGACACGGGTGGCACGATCTGCGCCGCCGCCGACGCGCTGTTCGCGCACGGTGCGGAGGACGTCATCGTGACGGCGACGCACGGTGTGCTGTCCGGCCCCGCCGCGGACCGTCTGAAGAACTCCAAGGTGAGCGAGTTCGTGTTCACGGACACGCTGCCCGACCCGGGTGACCTGGAGCTCGACAAGATCACGGTGCTCTCGATCGCGCCGACCATCGCGAACGCGGTGCGCGAGGTCTTCGAGGACGGTTCGGTGACGAGCCTCTTCGACGAGCAGGCCTAGTCCTCTGCGGGCTTGAGCGGGCTTACTGAAGATCGATTTCTGGGGCGGCCTCCCCGCCGGGTAGACTCACGGAGTTGCTCGGCGAGGGAGGCCGTACTCATTGCAGTACGGCGGTCCGTTATCGACGCGCTCTTCGTAGCAGGCCAGTAAGTCGTGGCCGGGTGACTGACTCTGTTCCGTCACCGCTCGTACGAGGAGTGCACATGCCCGAGGTAAAGATCACCGCCGAGGTCCGCAACGAGTTCGGCAAGGGTGCTTCCCGCCGTCTGCGTCGCGCCGACAAGCTTCCCGCCGTCGTCTACGGCCACGGCGCGGACCCGGTCCACATCGCCCTGCCGCACCACGGCACCCTGATGGCGCTCAAGACCGCGAACGTCCTGATCAACCTGGACATCGACGGCAAGAGCCACCTGGTCATCCCCAAGGCCGTCCAGCGTGACGCCGTGCGTACCGGCATCCTCGAGCACGTCGACCTCCTCCTCGTCCGCAAGGGCGAGAAGGTCAACGTCGACATCTACGTCCACACCGAGGGCGAGCTCGCCCCGGGCGGCAACCTGCTCGAGCACGTCCTTAACGCGCTGCCCGTCGAGGCCGAGGCCACGCACATCCCGGAGTCGGTCACCGTCTCCATCGCCGGTCTCGAGGCCGGTGCGACCATCCTCGCCAAGGACATCCCGCTGCCCGCCGGCACCACCCTGAACGTCGAGGACGACGTCGTCGTTCTCCAGGTTCTGGCCGCGCAGGCCGAGGAGGCCGCTGAGGACACCGAGGGTGAGGGCGGCGCCGAGGCCTGAGCCTCGACCGCGAACACCTGAGCTCGACTCAGTTCGACTCTGCCAAC
>NZ_JBHTSF010000155.1:0-20433 GCF_042795295.1 Streptomyces sp. NPDC056486 | reverse complement strand
CCACGGGGGTCGCCACCCTCCTCTTTTCTCTACGGATAACGCTTTCTTCAAGTTGAAATAGCGACCAATTAAATCGGGTCCGACCATGGCCTGAATTTCCACCGCACAGAATGAGACGCTCCCCCCGTCCGCCACTCGGTGCACTCGTCCAGCACATGACAATGGCACCAAACACCCACCCTTGACTCGTTCCTGTCGCCACTTCCCCCTTTCACCGCTGGCCCGGGACGGAATCGGCGCATCTACCCCCTGTCCAAAAATGGAGGACGTCACCTGGCATGTGAGGTACGTGTGAAACCAGTTGAGGTCACACGTAGCTGACGGTACGTCAGATATGCGTCATCATTTTTGGACAGACCGTTGGAAGGGTCACCTATTTGAAACATTTGGCTCTACGGTTCTCCACGTGGGGGGAACCACGAGGGGCATCACGAGGGGCACGAGGGGGGATTCGCCGATCAAGGCGGGGCTGCGCGAATACCGGGGGGTACGCGCAGCCCCGTAATCCAGCGGCTGTTCTTTCAAGGGGATCCGTGCGGCGACGGCCGAACGCCCGCCGCCGGAGCAGATGGCGCTGTCCGGTTCGACCAGCCGGCTCCGTTCCATCGGCATTGAAGTCCTTCTGCCGTAGGCAGGTTCAAAGACTCAGGACTCTGCGCAGGCTGCGTCCGCCCCACACATTCACGTTGGGCAACACAGGGACTTCACGAAGGAGACCCCCGTGACGGAATCTCAGCCGAACGACCCCGCTTCCGCAGGGAGCGGGTTACTGCTAGAAGCGTTTGACGCCCAACTGTTCCGGGAAACTTCCGAAACCGCACTTTCGAAACTGGAGAAACACCTTTCCGATCTCTCCATCAGGGGCCTCGAACTCATTGATCCCGCGACGTTGTCGGCGGCGGCGAAAGCCCTGATGACGACGGAGCGCGAGAAGGTGGCGACGTTCGACGAGGAGAAGCTGGCAGGGATCATCGACCTGTACATCAGGACCGGCATCCAGGTGCACTCGCCCGGATACATGGGCCGGCAGTTCTCGGGCGTCGTACCGCTCGCCGGCGTCATCGACTTCGTCAGCTCGGTGGTCAACCAGCCGGCCTCGTTCTACGAGGCGGCCCAGTTGCCCAACGCGGTGGAGCGGATCATGGCCGATGAACTCAACCGGTTCATCGGCTGGGACCCCGCCCGGTTCACCATGGTGACCACGTCGGGCGGGTCCCTGGCCAACCTCACCGCGCTCCTGGCGGCCCGCAACCAGAAGCTGCCCGGCTACTGGTCGGAGGGCGGATCCTCCTTGCGGGGCCAGCCGCGCCCCGCCATCGCGGTGGGCGCGGACGTGCACTACAGCGTCGCGCGGGCGGCCGGTGTGATGGGCATCGGCGAGGCACAGCTCGTGCGGCTCCCGCTGAACAGCCGGGGCCAGATCAGTGTGGCGGACGCGCGGCCCGCCCTTGAGGCGGCCGAGCGGCAGAACCTGAAGGTGTTCTGCCTCGTCGCGTCGGCCGGCAGCACATCGGTGGGCGCCTTCGACCCCATCGACGAACTCGCGGAGCTTGCCGGGGAGAGGGATCTCTGGCTGCACGTCGACGGCGCCCACGGAGCGAGCCTCCTGGTCTCGGACACCCTTCGCGAAAAGCTGCGGGGAATCGACAAGGCGGATTCCCTGACCTGGGACGCGCACAAAATGATGTTCGTGCCCGCGCCCTGCACGATGCTCTTCTACCGGGACAAGGAGGCGAGCCTCACCGCGTTCCGGCAGAAGGCCAGTTATGTGTTCGACGAGGAGCCGGACATTTACACCGCGTACGACAGCGGGGGCAAGAACTTCGAATGCACGAAACGGCCGATGATCATGACCCTGTGGTCACTCTGGGCCATGTACGGACCTGCCTTGTTCGCGGAGAAGATCGAGTATCTCTGTCAATTGACGGAGGAAGCACACGGAATCGTCAAGGCCGAACCCGATTTCGAGGCGGTACACCGTCCGGAAGCGAACATTCTGTGCTTCCGATATCACCCGGACGGGGTCAGGAAAGAGGACATCCATCGCCTCCAGATCTCCATCCGCAACCGTGTGAAGCTCCAGGGGAACTTCTTCATCTCCAAAGTGAACGTCGATGGAGTGGCCGCACTGCGCGTGGTCATGATGAACCATCAGGTCACCGGCGAACACTTCCGGATGCTGATCTCGGAAATCAGAGGAACAGGTCAGGACCTGCTCAGCAGCGAAGCGGGAACAGAAACAGCTTAGAGGGGACGGATGTTGAGTACGTCGCAAGTTCCACAGGCCACACACGTTCCGCCGATCGCACCGGCGCCCGGGGGCGCCCGTGAACTGGCCAACTGGCTCATCCCGGACTGGGAGTTACTGCCGGAATCAGTTGAAGCCGTAACGGCACTGCCCTCGTTCGCGGGAAAGTTACGTGAATGTGAACGGGTATGTCAGACACCGTACAGCGAGGTGTCGTACGAGGTTCAGGAAGCCGTCGTACTGCGCCGTCTGCAGCAAATGGTGAACACGGCGATGCTCAACCCGCTCTGGCACGACCGACTGCGCAACGCCGGGACCGTACGCGCCCCCGAGACGTACGAGGCGTGGCAGCAGATTCCGCTGTCGGACAAGGACATCCAGCGCGACTTCTTCATGGAGTCACGCCCCGGCATGGTGGTGCCCCTGACCCGCGGTGAGTTCGAGATCGTGGCCAGTGGCGGTACCAGCGGCGGCCGTCCGCTCGAAGTCGTCTACTCCCTGCGGGAGTTGAAGGACACGTACGAGATCGCCGGCCGCTTCATGGGCACCTATCAGCTCGCCGGACATCTCATGGGCACCGACCCCAAGTGGCTGTTCACCACGCTGGCCGACTACCAGATGTGGAGCAGCGGCACGATGGTGGGCGGTGTGCTGCAGCACGTGCCCGGCGTCAACTACGTCGGCGCGGGACCCGTCACGGCCCCCGTCCTCGAGCACATGTTCTCCTACAAGGGCCCCAAGGCCCTGATGGGCATTTCCGCGGGCATCGGGATCCTGAGCGAGCTCGGCGTGGGCATGCGCAAGGAGTCCAGGGAGAGTTTCCGCGTCGCCCTGTACGGCAGCGGGGTGCTCTCGCAGCGCAAGCGGGTCGAGCTTCAGGCGCTCTACCCGAACCTGGCGATCCTCAGCTACTTCGCCGCCACCCAGGCGGAGACCATCGGCCTGCAGCTGGATCCCGCGTCGCCCTACTTGTCGGCGGTGCCAGGACTGCACTTCATCGAGATCGTCGACGAGAACGGGCACTGGGTCCCCGAGGGCCAGGAGGGCGAACTCGTCGTCACACGCCTGCACGCCCACGAGGCACCGCTCCTGCGGCTCAAGCTCGGCGACCGGATGATCCGCAGGCCCCGGACCGAAGGCCCCGGTCTGAAGACCCAGCGGTTCGAGTTCGCGGGCCGCACCGGCGACGTGCTCCACATCAACGACAGCCAGTACTCCGCCGCCCGTGCCTACGACGCTCTGCGCGACGAGCTGAAGGCCGCCGAGGCGGTGGACCTGGACGCGGTGGCGCACGAGGTGCAGTTCGTGAACCACCGCGAAGGCAGGACGATCACGCTGCTGGCCTCGGTCGACGACGTGCTCGGCATGACGTACCGGACGGACACGGCCCTCGGCCCGTACGGCGTCCAGCAGATGTTCGTGAACGCCCTGCCGCGTTCCCTCTCGCTGTTCAACCACGGGGAGGCGAACCCCGCGTCGATCGAGAAGACCGGGTACAGCTTCCAGCTCAAGTTCGTGCCCCGCCTCTCGGCCGAGATCGAGCGGACGGCCGTCGGCAAGGTCCCGCTGGTGCGGGACCGGGGTTAGCGCCTACAGGAGGAGTGAGGATGAAGCCGCAAGTCAACATCATCGCGGTCGTCGACGTCATCGGAGCGCTCTCGGGCAGCACGCTGCTCAACGGCAACCTCTGCATGATGGACGACGGCGGGCACAACAGCGCCCATCAGGGGACGCCGGACCTGTGCACCGTGGTCAGGCCTGGCCAGGTCGTCTCGTGGACCGCTCTGGCCGTGGACCTGCAGACCCCGGTCGAGATCAAGAACATCTCCTTCGTGCCCGCGGACCAGAACAACGCCTCGGGCCGGAGCCAGGCATCGGGCCAGTCCGCGAGCCAGACGCAGAGCCAGTCCCAGAGTCAGCCCCACAGCCAGTCCCAGAGCCAGCCCTACGGCCAGGCGCAAGGCCAACCTCACGGCCAGGCGCAGGGCGTCCATGGCGCTCAGGGCGCTCAGGGCGGCAACCACTCCGAGGGCGACAAGCTCGACCTCGACGTCTGGACCGGCGTGGTGCCCAACTGGCTGACGCCCGGCGTGGCCTACCAGTACCGCCTGGAACTCCAGATGTACGAGGGCGAGAACAGCGTCATGCACGTCGACACACCCGCGTTGATGTGCCAGCAGTAGCAGCCGGTGCGCGACGGATAGGGCCGGGAATCAAGTAGCGGCGACGAAGGCGGAAACATGCCCCAACAATTGGCGATCATCGTGCTCGTGGACGTCGGCAGTGCGCTGGAGTCCGAGTCACTCGAAGGCAACACCTACCTGTTCGACAACATGAAGCTGCAGGGCTCCACGAACCAGGGAACCGGCGAGCTCGTCACCGCGATCAACGGCTCCTACTGGAGGGACGGTTCGCAGGCCAGCGAGCAGGTGCTCAACTGGCTGCCGTACAGCCTGGGTTCCATCCCGCCGACCGTGCCCCGCGGCTATGAGTTCGACCGGGCGCGGCAGACCGACGAGCAGGCCCTGGCCGAGCTGCAGGACCTCGCGAGCAAGTCATCGGTCGCGGGCACCGACCAGCAGGAGCAGCTGAGCCAGGTCCGCAAGACCGTCGGTGCCCGCGTCAAGACCACGCGGCGCACCCGCGGCCGTCTGTCCGGGCAGAAGATCCTGGACGTCACCGGCAAGGTCCTCACCGAGGACAACACGGCCGCTTACACCTACCCCGCCCCGGTGATCACCGACATCTACGGCGAGGCCGTCGACTCGAAGATCATGTATCCGGCGGAGTACGGCTCCCCCGACCTGGTCACCGACGGCTGGTACTGGTCGGCGACGGTCGACACCTCACGGCCCGGCACCTACTCGTACGTCATGCGGATCCAGCTGCACAAGCTGGTGGGCCTCAACGGCGAAATGCGCTGGGAAGCCGTCGACCTGGTCTGTCCCTCGACCCTCAAGATCACCTCCGAGCCCCGGCGGAACGCCTTCACCAAGGCGGGCATGGGCATGCTGCCCATTCCTCCGGGGTCGGGTACGCGCCCCGGCACTTCCTGATCCCGCACGGACTTCAGCCAGAAGGAGGAGCAGATGACCACCACGCCCAGGCGGCGGGAGACCAGCGCCGCGAAGCGGCCCATCTCCATCACCGCCGTAGTGGACTGTGTGGGTGCCCTGGCAGCGGGCAACATGCAGGGCCACCTGTACATGTACGACACCAACAAGTCCGCGGGATCCACCGGCTTCGGCACCGAGGAACTGCAGACGCGTGCGAAGAAGGGCGACCAGCTTCTCTGGAACGCGCTCGCGCTGGAGTGCGAGGCGTTTGTCGCCATCGACGGCATCGTGATCGACAGCTCCATCTGCGTACCGGAGCGGAAGGTCTATCCGGGCACCGACGTCGCCTACTGGACCGGCACGGTGAAGAAGGACGCGCCCAACGTCACGTACCAGATCGCTTTCAAGCTGGGCACGAGGGACGAACCGATCACCACCACCCTGTCGTCGTCCCTCATCGGCTAGGACCGGGCATGACGGCGTACGCGAAGGAGGAGTGTTGACCAGCAGCGTGCAGGAGAAGTCGACCGGCGACGTGCATCAGAAGCAGAACCCCGGACAGCTGAACTCGGTCCAGCTGAACATCGTGACGCTCATCAACATGGAGCGAGCGGCGGAGACGGGTTCCCTGAGCGACTCGATGTACATGATGGACAACAGCATCGGCGGCAAGGGACAGGGCACGTCGTCCCTGGAGACCGTCTGCAAGCAGGGCCAGGTCCTGAACTGGATCGTGCGACCGCTCGACATGGAGAAGCGCCCGGACGGCACCTGGCCCCCCATGCCGAAGATCAACAACATCACCTTCCTCGACACCGAACTGGGTGACGAGGAGGACGTGGCCGAGCGGAAGATCTTCACCGAGCTGAAGATCTACGGGATGCCGGACCGCATGCGGTCCCCGTACACGCCGGTCTACTACTACTGGGCCGGCACGGTCCTGAGCACCGCCAAGCCGGGTGTGCACAGGTACCGGCTCGTGATGGAGCTTGAGCAGGACCGCAAGAAGGAGAAGCTGTACCTGAACACGGCCATCCACCCGTCGATCCGGATCCTCGGGGTCTGACGGGTCCGACAGGTCGTGCGACCGCCAGGCCGGATATCGGTCTGGCGGTCATGTGGTACCGGGCGTAGAGAGAAAGGTTCACCCCAGGGAGGCCAAGGAGGCCGACATGGACAGGACCATCGGCAAAAGCACATTCCGGGACGCGTTCAAGAACCAGGTCGTCGTTCCCTCCGCGCTGCCGAGAGGCACCGGGCGGCGGCTCGCCGAGCGGGCCAACGCGACGGCGGGTCCGGCCGACACCGCGCTGCGGACGAAGGCCGAGTTCAGCACGTTGTACGACCTGCTGCTCGCCGAGCAGGGGACTCCGCCGGACACCGCGGCCGTCGGCAGCCTCGTACTTCTCGACGCGAACGGGCAGCTCACCCCGATCGGGCGGATCGTCGACGAGCTCCTCAACTCGGCGCAGAACAAGGCCGAGTTCTTCGCCCAGGACATGTATCAGGTCAAGGTCACCGGCTGGCCGCCGGGCGTCCTGACGGCCGACGAGGTGATGCAGGCGCCGCAGGGCGCCCGGCTGACCCTGGCCAAGAACGGCGCCGCGGACGACACGCTGCTCGCGACACCGTCGTTCTCGATGGTCAACAGCGGCAATCTGACGGCTCACGCGCCCAAGCGCTCCTGGAAGATCGACTTCGAGGTCGGCGAGAGCGAGGACCGGCTCTTCGGCATGGAGCGGGTCAACCTCAAGGCGATGTACAACGACCCGTCGCAGATGCGCGAGGCCGTCGCCTGGCGGCTCCTGGAGCGCGCGGGCATCCCGGCGGCGCAGCACACGTACGCGACGTTCTCGATCAACGACCGCTACATGGGGCTCTTCTCGGTCATCGAGCAGGTCGACAAGAAGTTCCTCAAGGACCACTTCGGCAAGAACTCCGAGGGCAACCTCTACAAGGCGTACTGCGGCGACATCGGCTGCGCGACCCTGGAGCACCGCTCCGGCACGGACGGCGGCGACAGCGGTCGGCAGTACTTCACCGCGGGCAGCCTGGAGGACGACCGTACGTACCGCCTGAAGACGAACGAGGACGTTCCTTCAGCCAGTACGTACGACGATCTCGCCACCCTCGTCCGAACGGTCAACGGCGTACAACTGGCGGGCGGTGAGGACCGGTTCGCGTCCGACGCCTTCCGCGACGCGGTGGAGCAGGTCCTGAACGTGCCCGCGTTCCTGCGCTGGGCGGGCGCCAACGTCCTCCTGGGCAGCTGGGACAACTACTTCGCCACACCGTCGAATTACTACCTCTACAACTCGGGACGGCTCGGCGACCCGACGGGGTTCATGGCCCGCCCGTACTTCACGTTCATCCCGTGGGACTACGACAACAGCTCGGGCATCGACTTCTTCTCGACGCAGTGGCAGTACACGGACCTGCTCGACTGGCCCGCGATGACCCGCAACTACTGCCGGATCACCCACGCGCCGCACGAGGTGTCGCATCTGCCGCTGTTCACCAACCTGCTGCGGCACCACGACTTCTGCCAGTACTACCTCGACCATCTCGAGTACCTCCTGGACACGGAGTTCGGCCCCGAGCGGGTCGCCGCGCTGCTCGGCGCGGAGGGCTCCGGGAGGACCGACGGTCTGTGGCAGCTCATCTCGTCCGCCGCGTACGGCGAGTCCACGAGCCAGCACGGCCAGCCCTTCACCGGGCGGCAGTTCACCAACGACGAGGTGTACCGCGCCGCGTACCGCCAGTGGGAGCTGAGCCGCGGCTCGCAGTTCACGCTCGGGATCTTCCACTACACGCGTATGCGCTACGACCACGCACGTCAGCAGCTTGCCGAACTGCGCAAGACCTATCCGAACGGCGCCAGCGGGGCGGCGTTCCCGGGTGCGATGGAGGTACTGCCCTCATGACCGCAACCAAGAAGTCGGCGAAGGCGACGAACAAGACCAAGGCCAGGACCAAGACCGACCCCAAGGTCGAGAAGGCGCGCGAGCTGCGTCTGGTCAAGGAAGCCAAGATCCAGGAGCTGATCGGCGACGGTGCGGGCAAGCGCCTGGAGGCGAGCGGCGTCCTCTACACCGACGGCGCCTTCCTGATCGTCTGCGACAACCTGCCCTCCCTCATCCGGGTCAGCAGCGAGCTGTCGCCCAAGGCCCCGGAGAACGGCGTCCTCAGCCGCAAGAAGTCCAGCACCAAGTCAAGCACCAAGGGGAAGACGAAGGGCCGTTCGGCGGCGAACGAGGGGTTCGAGGATCTCGCCCACGACGAGATGAACGACCGCTACTTCACGCTGAGCGAGGCCGAACGGGTCAAGCCCAAGGGGTATCGCGCCCGCGTCCAGGAGTACGACGCGAAGCTGCGCCCCGTCGGCTCCGCGCACCTCGACTTCGATCTGGCGGACGCCAACAAGGGCATGGAAGGCCTGGAGTGGGTAGAGCGCTCGGGCACGGGCTATCTCCTCGCCCTGTGCGAGGGAAACCGGTGCGAGGGCGGCAAGAAGGGCAGGACGCCGGGCGGCGGCCGCATCCAGGTCTTCCGGCACGGCGGCAAGCGCTGGATCAACACGGGCACGATCCGGCTGCCCGAGTCGCTGCCCTTCGAGGACTACAGCAGCGTGTCCGTGCGCGACGACGGGCAGATCGCCGTGCTGTCGCAGGCGTCGTCCGCGCTGTGGGTGGGCCGCCTCTCCACCAAGAAGTGGCAGGTGGTCGACGAGGGAATGGTCCACCGCCTGCCCACCGACAGCAAGGGCCGCAGGCTCTACGGCAACCCGGAGGGCGTGTCCTGGGTCTCGTCCGACCACGTGGTGGTCGTGTCCGACCGGGCGAAGAAGGGCGCGGGCAGCGCGCGGTACCGCGCGAAGGACCAGTCGATCCACCTGTTCCTGATCCCGGGCAACAACAACCACTGAGCCGCACCGCACAGCTGAGGTACTCGGCTGAGTTACTCGGCTGAGTTACTCGGCCGCCCACAGGCCGCGTACGTGACCGAGGTGGCGGGTCATCACCGCGCGTACGGCGTCCTCGTCGCGGGCGAGCAGTGCGTCAAGGATCTCCAGGTGCTCCTCGGCCGAGGCCTCCAGACGGCCCGCGTCGACCAGTGCCTGGAGTCCGTACAGGCGTGAGCGCTTGCGCAGGTCGCCGACCACCTCGACCAGGTGGTCGTTGCCGGAGAGCGCGAGCAGACCGAGGTGGAAGCGGATGTCGGCCTCTACGTACGCGATGAGGTCGCCGTCCGCCGCCGCGGTGACGATCTCCTGCGCGACGGGGCGCAGCGCTTCGAGCGCGGCGGGGTCCGCCGATGTGGCGAGCTCCGCCGTGGTGGGGATCTCGATCAGCGCGCGGACGTGCTTGTACTCGTCGAGCTGCTTCTCGGAGACCGCGGTGACCCGGAAGCCTTTGTTCGGCACCGTGTCGACGAGCCCCTCCTTGGCGAGGTCGAGCATGGCCTCGCGCACGGGTGTGGCGGAGACGCCGAAGCGCACGGCGAGGGTGGGCGCCGAGTAGACCTCGCCCGCGCGCAGCTCGCCCGCGATGAGCGCGGCACGGAGCGCGTCCGCGACCCGCTCGCGGTAGCTGCTGCGCGTCCCGCCCAGGCTCGGCAGGGCGGCGGGTGCGGCGGACGGAGCGCGGTTGCGCTGGGCGGCCATGGGGGTCGGTCCTCCTTGGTGCAATGTCACGTGGCGTGAGTATTCCAGGCTCTAGAGGACGAACCCCGCCGGGAAAGGATCATCCGGGTCCAGGAGGTACTGGGCGGTGCCTGTCACCCAGGCGCGCCCGGTGAAGCTGGGCAGCACGGCGGGGGTGCCCGCGACGTCGGTGGTGCCGAGCAGCCGCCCGCTGAACTGCGTGCCGATGAACGACTCGTTGACGAACTCCGTGTCGAGCGGCAGCTCTCCGCGCGCGTGCAGCTGGGCCATGCGCGCGCTCGTACCGGTACCGCACGGCGAGCGGTCGAACCAGCCGGGGTGGATGGCCATCGCATGCCGGGAGTAGCGGGCGGTGGCGCCGGGCGCGTAGAGGTGGACGTGGTGGCAGCCTCGGATGGACGGGTCCTGCGGGTGGACCGGCTCGTCCTCGGCGTTGATCGCCTCCATCAGCGAGAGGCCCGCGGCGAGGATCTCGTCCTTGCGGTCGCGCTCGAAGGGGAGGCCGAACTGGTCCAGGGGCAGGATCGCGTAGAAGTTGCCGCCGTAAGCCAGGTCGTACGTCACCGAACGGCCGTCGGGCAGGGTGATCTTGCGGTCGAGGGCGACGGCGAAGGACGGCACGTTCTTCAGCGTGACGGCCTTCGCCGCGCCGTCCTGCACGGCGACCTCGGCGACGACGAGGCCCGCCGGGGTGTCCAGGCGGATCGTGGTGACCGGCTCGACGACCTCGACCATGCCGGTCTCCACGAGGACGGTGGCGACGCCGATGGTGCCGTGCCCGCACATCGGCAGATAGCCCGAGACCTCGATGTAGATCACGCCGTAGTCGCAGTCGGGCCGGGTGGGCGGCTGGAGGATCGCGCCGCTCATCGCCGCGTGGCCGCGCGGTTCGTTCATGAGGAGCTGCTTGATGTCGTCGCGGTGCTCGCGGAAGTAGAGCCTGCGCTCGTTCATCGTCGCGCCCGGGACGGTGCCGATACCGCCGGTGATCACCCGCGTCGGCATGCCTTCGGTGTGCGAGTCGACCGCGTGCAGGACCAGTTTGCTGCGCATGTGCGGTGCCTTTCGTACGAGTACGGGGGCGTACGCGGGTGGGTGCGGTGCGGGGGTGTGCGCGGGGGTGTGCGGCTAGGCGAGTCCGGCGGCGATGGCGTGCTCGGACGCGGTGCGCACCGCGTTCTCCTGCTCGGGCAGCAGCGGCACACGGGGTGGGCGGCAGGGGCCGCCGTGGCGTCCCGCGATGTCCATGGACAGCTTGATGGCCTGGACGAACTCGGGCCTTGAGTCCCAGCGGAGCAGCGGGTGCAGCTGTCGGTAGAGCTTGCCCGCCGTGCCCAGGTCGCCGGCCACGGCGGCGCGGTAGAGCTCGACGGAAGCGGCGGGCAGCATGTTCGGGTACCCGGCGACCCAGCCCTTGGCGCCCGCGACGGCGAGTTCGAGCAGTACGTCGTCGGCGCCCACCAACAGATCGAGTTCCGGGGCGAGTTCGGCGATACGGTAGGCGCGTCGCACGTCTCCGGAGAACTCCTTGACGCCGTGTATGTACCCCTCGGCGTGCAGCTTCGCGAGGAGCTCGGGCACGAGGTCGACCTTGGTGTCGATGGGGTTGTTGTACGCCACGATCGGAAGGTCCGCCTTGGCGACCTCCGCATAGTGCGCGAGGACGGACCGCTCGTCGGCACGGTAGGCGTTGGGCGGCAGGAGCATGACGGACGCGCAGCCCGCGTCCTTGGCCTGCTCGGCCCAGCGGCGGGCCTCGGCGGAGCCGTAGGCGGCGACGCCGGGCATGACGCGCTGCCCGCCGACCGCTTCGACGGCGGTCTCCACGACCTTGGCACGTTCCTCCGAGGTGAGCACCTGGTACTCGCCGAGCGATCCGTTGGGTACGACGCCGTCGCAGCCGTTCTCGACGAGCCAGGCGCAGTGCTCGGCGAAGCGGCCGTAGTTGACGGAGAGGTCGTCGTTCAGCGGGAGCGCGGTGGCGACGAGTACGCCGTGCCAGGGGCGGGGGCGGTCGGCGGGGGCGTTCATGGGCGGGGTCCCTTCGTTGCGGTGCGGTGCGTGGAGGGGTGAGGTCAGGAGGGGGGCTGTTCGTCGTCGGCGGTGCGTGCGAGCACCCCGAGCGGCACCGGCCGGGCGAACGGCCGCCGCGCGGAGCGCTCCTCGCAGCCCGCGAGCCCTGCGACGGCCGCCGAACACATCCGGCCCTGGCACCAGCCCATGCCGGCCCGGGTCAGGAGTTTCACGGTCCGCGCGTCGGTGGCCCCGAGTTCCTCGACGGCCTCGCGGACCGCCGACGCCGGGACCTCCTCGCAGCGACAGACCAGGGTGTCGTCGTGGAGCTGCTCGGCCCAGTGCGCGGGCGGCACGTACACGGCGCCGAGCGCTGCGGCGAACTCCCGCAATTTTGTACGGGACTTGGCGGCGGAAGCCCATGCGCGCGGGTCGGGCACACTCCCCCGGAGCCTCGCGACGGCCGAGCGTCCCGCGATGTGTCCCTCGGCGAGCGAGAGGGCGGCGCCGCCGATGCCGGTGGCCTCGCCCGCGGCCCAGACGCCGGGGACGTCGGTGCGCTGCTCTGCGTCGACGGCGACGTTCAGGCCGTCGACGCGGCAGCCGAGCCCCTCGGCGAGATCGGTGTGCGGCAGCATGCCGTGGCCGACGGCGAGGGTGTCGCAGGGGATGCGCCGTTCGGTACCGGGCCTGACACGCCCCGCCGCGTCGAGTGCCGCGATGGTCACCGCCTCGACCGCGTCGTCCTTGCCGTGGGCCTCGACGACGGTGTGCCGTGAGAGCAGGGGGACGCGGTGGCGCAGTAGTCGGGCCGCGTACCCGGCCCCTTCGGCGAGCTTGTCCGGGTGGGCGGCGAGGGTGGCCGCGTGCCGGGCGAAGGCCTTCGGCTCTGCGGACTCGACCAGGGCGGCCACCTCGGCACCGGCCGCCGCGAGCCCGGCGGCGACGGGCATGAGCAGCGGTCCTGTTCCGGCCACGACCGCGGTGCGCCCCGGGAGCACGAGGCCTCCCTTGAGCATGGCCTGCGCACCACCGGCGGTGACCACACCGGGTAGGGTCCAGCCGGGGAACGGCAGGACCTTCTCGTATCCCCCGGTCGCGAGGAGCACGGCGTCGGCGTGCACGGCCACGGACTCTTCCTGCTCGGGTCCGAGGAGCGCGTGCACGGTGAAGCCGCCGGACGAGTCGTCCCGCCGCTCCACGAACCAGACGTGATGCTCCGTCAAGTGCTGGACCCGGCCCGCCGCGATCTGTTCCGCGAGGCCGTCCCTCAGCCGCTCCCACGTCCGCCACTGGTGATGCAGCGCCTGCGGTCGGCGCGCGCCGAGCGCTCCCGCGGACTGGCGGTAGAACTGGCCGCCCGCCCGCGCGGCCGAGTCGAGCACCGTGACCCGCACGCCGCGCTGAGCCGCGGCGAGCGCTGCCGCGAGGCCTGCGGGGCCCGCGCCGACCACGGCCAGCGTGCGCGGTGGCTCCGCGCCCGCCGTCACTGTTTGTCCCCCGCGTCCGACCCTGGACGAACGAGCTTTCCCGCCCACCCACCCGATTGCCCCGCACTCATCGCCGTTCCCCTATCTCCCCGTCGCCATGACCGCTGCCGTCCTGCGTCCTGATCTCGTCTCCGGGTGCCGCCGGCAGCAGGCAAGCCCGTTGATTTGCCCGCCCGTTGACCTCCACCAGGCAGTCGAAGCAGACGCCGATCCCGCAGAAGACTCCCCTCGGCTCGCCGCCGCGCCGCGTCGTGCGCCAGGCGGTGATGCCCGCCGACCAGAGCGCGGCGGCCACCGTCTGTCCCGGCAGGGCCGGGATCTCGCGGCCGTCGAACGTGACGGTGTACGGCGGGGCGGGGCGGGCGCGGACCAGGTTCAAGGGGGTGCGCTTCAGGGGGGTGCGTCTACTCATGGCGACTCCTCGGGCACGGTGTCGGCGAACCGGTCGGGGCGGAACGGATCGAGACTGAGATCCGGATCCACCCCGCTCAGTACCTGGGCGATCAAGTGGCCCGTCCCCGCCGCGAGTCCGATCCCCGCGCCCTCGTGCCCGCAGGCGTGGATGAGCCCCGGCACCCGGGCGTCAGGGCCGATGGCGGGGAGGTGGTCCGGCATGTAAGGGCGGAAGCCCACGTATGCGCGCATCGCCCGGACGCTCTCCAGGAACGGGAAGAGCCGGGTCGCCCCCGCCGCGAGGGCGCGCATCACCGGCAGGGAGAACGAGCGGTCGAAGCCGACCCGTTCGCGGCTGGCGCCGATCAGGATCGGCCCGGCGGCCGTTCCCTCGACCACCGGCGATGTCTGGAGGGCGGCGGATCCGCTGGCCACGTCGGCCACGTAGTCGGCGGCGTACACCTTGTGCCGGACCCTGCGCGGCAGCGGCTCGGTGACCAGGACGAAGCCGCGCCGCGGCAGCACGGGCAGGCGCACTCCGGCGAGGGCGGCGACGTCGCCGCCCCAGGTGCCCGCCGCGTTCACGACGTACGGGGCGTGGATCTCGCCCTGGTCGGTGCGGACCCCTCGTACCTCACCGCCTGCGGTCCGAAGTACAGCAGTCACGGTCCGGCCGGTGAGTGACTGCGCCCCCAACAACCGTGCCATGCGCACCAGTTGGGCTGCGGCCAGGGACGGCATCACCTGGCAGTCCTGCGGATAGAAGACGCCGCCCGCCGTGTCGGGAGCGAGGTGCGGCTCCAGTTCGTACAGCTCATCGGCCGCGACGGCCCGTGCGTCGACCCCGGCTTCGCGCTGCCCTGCGGCGAACTCCCCCAGCGCCGCGAGCCCTTCATCGGACGATGCCACGACGACGCCGCCCTTGGCATCGAATTCGATGGCCGCGCCCACGCCCGGCTCGGCGGCGAGCTCCGACCACAACCGGCCCGAAAGAAGAGCGAGTTCGAGCTCGGGTCCTGGCTCCTTGTCGGACACGAGGAGGTTCCCCTCGCCGGATCCCGTCGTGCCGCCGGACACCGGACCGCGGTCCACCAGGACGACGGACAGTCCGGCCCGCGCCGCGTACAGAGCACACGCGGCGCCCACCATCCCGGCGCCGACAACCACAACATCGCAGGTCAGCCGCTTTGTCACGCCAGTACTATGTCACATGTTCCCTTACGGGCCAAGGGTCTCTAGGCTGGCGGAACCGCCACCGAGCACTCCGCCACGAGCCCCGGAACGGGGAAGAAAAGGTGACCCCCATGAGCAAGCCCGCCAAGCCCGCCGAGTCCGCCACGTCCGCCATGTCCAAGGTCCGCAAGAACGCCCTGTACCCCGAGGTATCCGACGAGCTCTCCGCCCTGATGAGGACCGGCTGGGCTGACACCGAGCAGCGCGACCTGCGGCCGGCCGAACAGGCCCCGCACGCGGCACACCGCCGCGCCGCCCTGTCCGCGCTGTTCCCCGGCGAGCGCCTCGTGATCCCCTCCGGGAAGCTCAAGACCCGCTCGAACGACGACCATTACCCCTTCCGCCCCTACTCCGCCTACGTCCACATGACCGGCGATCAGGCGAGGGACTGCGCCCTGGTCCTCGAACCGCGCGCCGACGGCGAGGGCCACGACGCGCACCTCTACCAACTCCCTCGCGACAGCAGGGACAGCGACGAGTTCTGGACCGGCATGACGGCCGAACTGTGGATGGGCCGCAGGCGCAGCCTCGCCGAGTCCGAGCTGCTCCTCGGCCTGCCCTGCCGCGACGTCCGTGACGCACCGACCGACCTCGCCGCCTCATCCGACGTACCGACCCGCATCGTGCGCGGCCACGACCCGGCGCTCGAGGCTGCCGTGACGACCGACGAGGAGCGCGACGCCGATCTTAAGGAGGCACTCTCGGGCCTGCGCCTGGTCAAGGACGACTGGGAGATCGGCGAGCTGCGCAAGGCGGTCGACTCCACGGTCCGCGGATTCACCGATGTCGTACGGGAGTTGAGTACCGCCGTCGCCACGTCGGAACGCTGGATCGAGGGCACCTTCTTCCGCCGCGCCCGCCTGGAGGGCAACCACATCGGCTACGGCTCGATCTGCGCGGCGGGCGAGCACGCCACGATCATGCACTGGCAGCAGAACGACGGCCCCGTGCGCCCGGGCGAACTCCTGCTCCTGGACGCGGGCGTGGAAACCCACTCCCTCTACACCGCCGACGTCACGCGCACCCTCCCCATCGACGGCACCTTCACCCCGCTCCAGCGCAAGATCTACGACGCGGTGTACGAGGCGCAGGAGGCGGGCATCGCCGCCGTGAAGCCGGGCGCCGCGTACCGCGACTTCCATGACGCCGCGCAGCGGTACCTCGCGCACAAGCTCGTCGAGTGGGGCCTCCTCGACGGCGACCCGGAGCGGGTGTTCGAACTCGCCCTGCAGCGCCGTTTCACCATGGCGGGCACGGGCCACATGCTCGGTCTCGACGTCCACGACTGCGCCCAGGCGCGCACCGAGGAGTACGTCGGCGGCGTACTCGAAGAGGGCATGGTGCTCACCGTCGAACCCGGCCTGTACTTCCAGCCGGACGACCTCACCGTGCCCGAGGAGTACCGGGGCATCGGGGTCCGCATCGAGGACGACATCCTCGTCACGGCCGACGGCAACGAGAACCTGTCCGCAGGTCTGCCGCGCGGTGCCGCGGCGGTCGAGGAGTGGATGAGCGGCCTGGCGGGCGACCGCTAGGGCGGGCACGACACAAGGGGTACGGGCTCGGCACACGGGCCCGTGCCCGGCATCGATCGCACCTCTATACACTCTATGTATACATGCTGTGTATAGTCCTCGCATGTTCGCTGCGAAAAGCAAGATGAAGAGTTCCGCCAAAGGGTTCCGTCGAGCCGCGTCCTTGACGACCGTGGCCTGCGCGGCCATGGCTGCCGTCGCCCTGCCGGGATGCACCAAGGTGGACACCTCGGCGCCCAGTTCCGTCCGCAAGGACGGGACGTCCCTGAGCGCCGGGGCCCGGGGGAAGTTCGGGACGGTCGACTGCCGCAAGGCGAAGTGCGTGGCCCTGACCTTCGACGCGGGGCCGAGCGAGAACTCGCCGCGCCTTCTCGACATCCTCAAGGAGGAGAAGGTACCCGCCACCTTCTTCCTGCTCGGCAAGAACCACATAGCCGAGCACCCCGGGCTCGTGAAGCGCATGGAGGACGAGGGGCACGAGGTGGCGAACCACACCTGGTCGCACAAGATCCTCACCGACGTCACGCCGGACGCGGCACGCCGGGAGCTGCGCAGGACCGACGAGGCGATAGAGAAGCTGATCGGCCACAAGCCGACCCTGATGCGCCCGCCGCAGGGACGTACCAACCCCGACATCAACGACATCTCCCGGAAGGAAGGCCTCGCGGAGGTTCTGTGGAGCGTGACCGCCAAGGACTACACGACCGACGACTCCGCCCTGATCCAGAAGCGCGTCGTCGATCAGACCGAGCGGGACGGCATCATCCTGCTGCACGACATCTACAAGGGGACGGTGCCAGCGGTGCCGGGCATCATCGACGAGTTGAGGAAGCGCGGCTACGTCTTCGTGACGGTTCCGCAGCTGCTCGCGCCGGGCAAGGCCGAGGCGGGGAAGATCTACCGCCCGTAGCAGGCGCTGTTCGCCTCCGTGGCCTGGCAGGATCGGCGTGTGGCTCTCTTCCGTATCGACCGGAAATCATCCCTGCCCGCCGACGAGGCCTGGCGCAGGCTCACCGCGTGGGAGCGGCATGCCGACGTGGTCCCGCTGACGCGGATCACCGTCCGAACGCCGCCGCCCAGTGGGGAGGGCACGGTGTTCGTCGCCCGCAGCGGGATCGGTCCTGTCGGGTTCGACGACGCGATGGAGGTCGTGACATGGCGCCCGGCCCCCGCCGCGGACGGAGGCGGAGGCGGAGGCCTGTGCCGTCTTGAGAAGCGGGGGTCGTTCGTCACGGGGTGGGCGGAGATCGAGGTGTCCCCACGGGCGGGGGCCGGTTCGGCGGTGGCCTGGCGGGAGGAGCTGCGCGTGCGGTGGTTGCCACGGATCTTCGACGGGGTGCTGGTGGCTGCCGCGCGATGGATGTTCGGGCGGGCGGTGGACGAACTGCTCTCCTCTCCCCCGACCCGCTCTCACGCCTGACGGAGGCTCACCGGCCAGGCAAACACCTGCCACAGAGACCTTCGAGGTCAGCGACGTGGGGCTCCTGCCGTGGGGGAGGGGACGGGACGCCGAGGATCAAGATCATTCCAGGTGTCCGCCCCTCCCCGTCCCAGACCCGTGAAGCCGTCGGCTCAGTCCCGTGAAGCCCGCGCCCGCCCGTGCAGCGTGCGCGCCACCTTCGGCCCCAGCCACCGCTTCATCCTGCGCAGCGGCTCCAACTGCTCGGCCGCCCGGTCGATCCGGTAGTACAGCTGCGGCGGAATGTGCGGCAGGAGCGGCGAGTGGCGCTGGCCCAGGAGCGCGAACATCTGGGCCGGGTCGAGGCCGATGTAGCGCGGCAGATTCTCGTACCACTGGGCGCTGTAGCGGGCCGCGCTCTGGACGGAGAGGAGGGCGGACCTGCGCTCCCGTTCGTAGCTCGCGAGGGCGGGGCCGAGCTCCGGGCCCCCGGCCGGGTTGCCCCGCAGTGCGTCCGCAAGCGCGATCGCGTCCTCCATCGCGAGCGTCGTGCCCGCGCCGATCGAGTAGTGCGTGGTGTGCGCGGCGTCGCCGAGCAGGACCACGTTGTCGCGGTGCCATGTCCGGTTGGTCAGCGTCCGGAAGTTGAGCCACTGCGCGCTGCCGTCGGCCTGGGCGCGGCCGATCAGACGGTGCCCGTCGAGGGGCCCCGCGAAGAGCCGCTCCAGGAGGGCGAGGCCGTCGGCCTCGCTCGCATCGTGCAGGCCGAGGCCCGTCCAGACCTGCGGGGAGCACTCGACGACGCAGGTGCTCTGCTCGTCGCTGAAGCGGTAGCCGTAGCACCAGATCCAGCCGTGCGCGGTCTCCACGAAGGCGAAGGTGAAGGAGTCGAAGACCTTGGTGGTGCCGAGCCAGATGTATTTGTTCCGCCCGACCGCGACTTCCGTGCCGAAGTGGCCCGCGTGGCGTTCGCGCAGCGCGCTCCTGACGCCGTCGCCCGCGACGACGAGATCGGCGTCGGGCAGCTGGGCGGCGTCCGTGATCTC
Organism: Streptomyces sp. NPDC056486; assembly: GCF_042795295.1. Classification (NCBI taxonomy): domain Bacteria; kingdom Bacillati; phylum Actinomycetota; class Actinomycetes; order Kitasatosporales; family Streptomycetaceae; genus Streptomyces; species Streptomyces sp. NPDC056486. The sequence goes on along the minus strand of NZ_JBHTSF010000155.1, from coordinate 1,357 downwards.
GCTCTCGAACTCGACGCGTACGCCCAGGGATCGGGCCCGCGTGGCGAGGATGTCGAGCAGCCGGTGGCGCCCGATGCCGTGGCCCTCGTCGCCGTGGTGGACCGTGGTGCGATCGCCCACGTGCGCGATGCCGTCGCTCCAGCGCACCGAGTGCTCGCTGACGGCGCGCGCGGACTCGGGGTCACCGGCGCGGAGCTTTTCGAGCAGGCCGCCCCAGTAGGTGACCCCCCAGCCGTATGTCGCCCCGGCCGGGTTCCGTTCGTGGACGGTGATGTCGTGGGACGGGTCCTGCCGTTTGAGCAGGATCGAGAGGTACAGGGCGGCGGGACCGCCGCCGACGCAGGCGACCTTCACAGATGCTCCCATTGCGTCACAAAGTGGTCAGTTTGTGACGCAACGTAGCAGGCGTATGTCATGAACCCGTGGATCTCGGGCGGCGGATCCGGAACGTCAGGCCGCCGACCGGTAGGTCAGGCCACGGACCCGGTAGGTCAGGCCACAGACCCGATACGCCCGGCCGGTCGCCGCGAGCCGTCGTGGTGGATCGGCGTGTGCGCACCCATCAGCGAGACCCCGCTGCCGCCCCGCCGGTTCGCGACGATCTCCGCGGCGATGGAGAGGGCCGTCTCCTCCGGGGTACGCGCACCCAGGTCGAGGCCGATGGGCGAGCGGAGGCGGGTCAACTCAAGGTCGCTCACGCCGACTTCACGCAGCCGGGCGTTGCGGTCCTCGTGCGTGCGGCGCGATCCCATCGCGCCCACGTAGGCGACCGGCAGGCGCAGGGCCAGTTCGAGCAGGGGCACGTCGAACTTTGCGTCGTGCGTCAGGACGCACAGGACGGTGCGTGCGTCGACCTCCGTCCGCTTCAGGTATTTGTGCGGCCACTCGACGACGATCTCGTCGGCGTCGGGGAAACGTGCCGCGGTGGCGAACACGGGCCGCGCGTCGCACACGGTGACGCGGTAGCCGAGGAACTTGCCGATCCTGACGAGCGCCGAAGCGAAGTCGATGGCGCCGAACACGATCATGCGGGGCGGCGGGACACTCGACTCGACGAGGAGCGTGAGCGGCTGCCCGCAGCGCGAGCCGTCCTCGCCGATCTCCACCGTGCCCGTGCGCCCCGCGTCCAGCATCGCGCGGGCCTCGCCCGCCGCGGTGCGGTCCAGCTCCGGATGTCCGCCGAGCCCGCCCTCATGAGCGGCGTCGGCGTCGGAACGTACGAGAAGGGCCCGGCCCACGAGCTCCGGGGGGCCTGAGGTGATCCGGGCGATCGCCGCGGGCTCACCCGACGCGGCCGCCGCGAGCGCGGCGGCGAACACCGGCCGCACGGAGGAGTCCGCGCGGACCGGGGTGACGA
>NZ_JBHTSF010000154.1:0-20435 GCF_042795295.1 Streptomyces sp. NPDC056486 | reverse complement strand
ACCCATCCGGGTGGTGCGAGGCCCTCCTCACATGCACGTACGCCGTATCGATTTCCGCCGCTACGCCGCCCGCCCTCGACGGACCGAGCGTTCGGCGGCGAACACGTCCTCCAGGCGGTACATCGCCCGCCGTCCCTGCCGTCCTGCCGCCTTCAGGTGTCCGAGCTGCACCCACTTGCGGATGGTCGCGGGCGAGACATCGGCCTCGGCGGCGGCCAGATCGCCCGAGATCAGCGGTGCGGTCACGTCGATCGACGGTCCGGTCATGTCGTCTCCTCCGCGAGTACGTGCCGGCAGGCGGGGTTCACACACATCGCGACCCCGCGCTCCGGAAAGGCCCGCAGCGAAACGCAGTCGCAGGCGGGACAGCGCCCCGGCAGCCGAACCAGCTGCTCCGGATCCCCCATCGCGCGGGCACAGCGCCGGGCCATCCGGCGGGTCTCCTCCTCGATGTGCGCCGCAAGATCGGGCAGGTCACCGACCAGGGCGAGGAGTTCGGCAAGGCGGCGCAGGCGGACCGGTACCGGGGCCGCGGTGATGCGGCGCAGGCCGAGCCGGTCCCGTACGGCCTCCTCGAGCTCGATCACGCCGTCGGTGATGTCGCGGAGCGCGTCGGAGACGTAGAGGCGGACCGGTGCGACGCCGGATCCGGCCGGTCCGCCGCCCCGCACCTCGCGCAGGACACGCCCCGTGCCGGGCGCCAACTCCTCCAGAAGCATCGGATACCGGCGTCGCAGCGAGCCGATCCAGAGGGCGGCGCGATCGATCGAGCCGCCCGCCGCCTCCCCCGCCGTCTGCCCCGTCGTCTGCCCCGTCGTCCCGTTCATCGCCGTCTCCCCCATGCGGTTCATCGCCGCTCGCCCACCGACGAGCGGCGGGCCTTGACCTCGCGTCCGTTGCGCCACAGCCGCCCACCGCTGACCCCGTCGAACCAGGTGCGGGACGGGTCGACGATGGCTTCGCATTCGCGCCGGATCGGGCACTGATTGCAGGCTCGCAATACCGGTGCCGCCTCGGCGGGGACGCGAGTGAAGACGTACTGCTGTGGAAGATCCGCACAGGCGGCGTCCCTGCGCCAGTCGAGAGCTTCCCCCTCTCGCGCCTGGCCGTGCGAGAACGCACTGTTCAGAGCGTGTACGGGGACAGTCGTCCGGTTGGGCATGAGCGGCCCCTCCCCCGGGTATGCGAACATTAGTTCGAAGATGTGGATGCGTGATCAGAGTTACACGGTGCGTGCGCATGCGCAACTAAAAAGGTGGGTCCAGAGAGGCTGAAGAGGAGGACGAGATGTCTGGAAACAACCGCTGCGGACCCCCCTCCCCGCCGACGGGCAAGGGCCCCCGCGCCTGCGGGATCTTCACAACAACGTGCGAGCGCGCACACACCTTCGTGCGCGCGCGATCGGTACCCTCTCCCTGCGACGAGGGGAGAGCGACGACATGGCGTCCAGCTCGCGGGCGAGCGCCCGCATCGACCAGGGTTACCGAGCCGAGAGCGGCCATTCGCAGAGCCGGGAGAGCCGGGAGAGTGGCCAGAATCGGGCGGGTGAGCTCGAAGAGTTCGCCGCGTGGATCGAGGGCGTGATGCGCGAGCGCGGCTACGACATCGACAGCCCGCGCGGCGGCGGCAAATCGAAGCTCGCGGACGACGCGGGCGTGCACCGGGCTGCCGTCAGCCGTCTCATCCAGCGGCAGAGCATGCCCGACCTGGAGACGATGCGACGGCTGGCCGCGGTGCTCGGAGTCCCGCTGCGGGACATGCTGATCCGCTCCGGACGGCTGTCCGAGAACGATCTGCCGATCGCGGCCGCCCGGGGCGGCGACACCGATGCTCCCCGGCTGCTGAGCCCCGAGGAGGCGGCCCGGAGAATGGGCGTGCCTCCTGAACTTCAGGCGGTCTTCGTGCGGGTCACGAAAGCCTTCCTGCCGCAGGCCGAATAGCACGGGGCCGTTACGCAGCCCGGGGGCACAGAGGGAGTGCGAAAATGCCGAGTGACGAAGCGGAGGGGCCGTCCGGAGGCACGCGTCGCGATGCGGGACGCCAGGACGTCGAGGGGGAGACGACCACGTCGGATGAGCTTGCCTTCCTCGTCGGCGGGCTGCTGATCGAACTCGGCTCGAAGATCCAGGAAGCCGGGATCGACGGCGTACGGATCGTCACCGAGGAGGAGGCGCAACAGACCCAGCTGCGCTGGTTCCGCGAGGGCTGGGACGAGCACGCCCGCGCCGCGGAGCACGCCCGCGCGACGGAGCACGCCCGCGCGACGGATCCGGAGCCCGTACCGCCCGCCGGTCACACCGACGGAGAGCCCCCGGCCGCCAGGGTGTTCCACTTTCCCCCTGTCCCGCCACGGGGCACGCATCCCCTCCCGATCGTGGGCACAGACGAAGTGCGCGGCACCCGGGACCTGATGTCGCACCGGCCGCGAAAGCGGCGCGACGACTCGACGAAGCGCACGGGGCTCGACGACTGACGGCTGGTGTCCCGGCCCGGGACTCGCCCTTCACGCCCTCCCCACCGCGTCGTACGCCGTCAGCGCCGCCCGTAGCGTCAGCAGGTCCGTGTGAGCGGTGAGATCCAGGCCCGTCAGGGTGGCGATGCGGCGTAGGCGGTAGTCGACCGTGTTGGGGTGTACGTGCAGGCGTGCTGCCGTTTCGCGGCGGTCCAGGTTCGAGGCGAAGTACGTGCGGAGGGTGGCCGGCAGGTCCGGGCCGTCCGTCAAGGGGGAGAGGAGCGCCGCCAAGTGGGCGCGGGCGGGGCTCGCGCGGGTGAGTTGGTAGTCCAGGAGCAGCGCCGTCAGGGGGTAGACGCCCGGCGGTCGGCCCGTGCCCGTCGCGGTGTCGCGTAGTTCGGTGGCGAGGCGGACCGCCTGCGGGACCTCGGCCGGTGTGCTCGCGGCGACGCCCGCGGTCAGGGGCACTCCGCTGACGGTGATGAGGGATGCCGTCAGTTTCTCCAGGCGGGTGCGGTCAGTGGCGAGTGCCTGGTCCGGGGCCGTGTCCGACGGGATCAGTGCGAGGCCCTCGTCGGCGGACAGGCGGGAGAGGACGGGGTGGCCGAGAGCCCGGTCAAGCTCCGTACGCAGGCGTCGGATCTTGCGACGGGATGCCACGGTGGCGTCGACGTCGGCGCGGTCCTCGTCGGGGTGGCGCCCGATGGTGAAGGCGAGCGTCAGGTAGCACGGCGGGAGGCGTATCCCCAGGTGGGCGGAGTCGAGCCCGGCGCCTGCGCCATCGAGCAGGGCGGACAGGACGGTGTGCCGTGCCGCGTCGCGCTCCCCGATAAGCGACTGGCTCTCCTCCACGTATCCCGAGGTGACGGCGGCCGTGATCTCCCGCAGGCAGTCGAGGAGCAGCCGGTGGGCCTCGATCAGTTCGTGCGGTTCGACCGTCGATGTCACTTCCTCGACGCAGATGCTGGCCCCGTAGTGGTAGGCGCTGACTACCGCGTCCACGGGGAGGCGCTCCTCCGCGCGTCTGGCCGCCGAGCTGCGCACCTTCTCCAGGAACTCCGGGGGCGGCATGCGTTCCGTACGCAGCACCTCGGCGAAGGCGCGGATCGTCATGTCGACGATGGCCCGGACATCCCCGTGCAGTTCCTCGGCGGGCAGCCGCCGGTAGACCGGCAGGTCGTCCGCGATGCGCCGGGTGACCGTCGCGGCAAGCCCCGGTACGTCGGCGATCAGGAAGCGGCCCACGCTTTTGTCACCGGTCACAACTGACCCCTTGGAAAGTCTGGTTGCGCGCCTAGAACAACGAGGCCGCGATGGCCCGGATCATAAGGGCGTCCGTTACCCCCGGTACACCCCGCGCAATCCCAAGCACGCCCCACACCCCTCACAGGAGAGCCCGTGCGCCCCACACGTGCCCGTACCACCGCGCTCATGACCGTCGCCGCCCTGTCCGCCTGCGTCCTCGGAGGAGCGGCACCTGCCGGTGCGGCGTCCTCGAAGGCCGGTGAACCGCTGGAGTACGTCGCCATCGGTGACTCCTTCGCGGCAGGCCCCCTCATCCCCGACCAGAGCCAGCTGTCCTGTCTGCGCTCCGCCCGGAACTACCCGGCCGTCGCCGCCGAGGCACTGGGCGCCCGGCTCACCGACGTCAGCTGCTCCGGCGCGAAGGTGAGCGACTTCTCCGGGCGCCAATTCGGCCTGCTGCCGCCCCAGTACGAGGCGCTCAAGCCGAGCACCGACCTCGTGACCCTGACCATCGGCGGCAACGACGTCAGCCTCGTCGCCACGGCGCTCGGCTGCGTCAACCTCCTGCCGAAGCCCACCGGCATCTCCTGTGCCGACACCGCAGCGGGCAAGGGTGACCCCACATCGAAGGCCATCGACGCCTGGAGCAGCACCTTCGGCAAGGCGCTGGACGAGGTGCAACGGCGCGCCCCGAACGCGCGCATCGTCGTGGCGGGTTACGCCACCTACATCCGCAAGGACGGCTGCTGGCCCACCCAGCCCATCTGGGACAAGGACGCCAACTACCTCCAGGCCCGCGTGAACCAGCTCAACGGCGTCCTCGCCGAACAGAGCCGGGCGCACCACGCCACCTACGTCGACACCGCCGCCGTAAGCGCCGGTCACGACACCTGCGCCGCACCCTCCGAGCGCTACATCGAGGGCCTGGTGCCCTCCAGCGTCGCGGCGCCGCTGCACCCCAACGCCCGCGGCATGGCCGCCTTCGGGACGGCCGTCGCCCGCGCCGCACAACAGTAGGTACTGACGGGTCCTGACAGGCCCTGACAGGCCCTGACAGCCTCCGGCCGTCGCTGTCAGCGCGCGGGCCGCGCACTGACAGCGACGGTCGGCATCGTCTTGTCCATCGAGAACAGCGAGGGCCCGAACCGGTCCGAGCGATCTGTGGAGGAGGACAAGATGTCGTACGCCATCAAGGCCGAAGGACTGGTCAAGAAGTACGGGGACTTCGTCGCACTGGACGGCGTCGACCTGGAGGTCCCGGCCGGCAAGGTCATCGGGGTGCTCGGGCCGAACGGCGCCGGGAAGACCACCACCGTGCGGATCCTGTCGACGCTGCTTCGGCCCGACGCGGGGCACGCCACCGTCGGGGGTCACGACGTGGTCAAGGATCAGGTGCGGGTCCGCGGTCTCATCGGACTCACCGGGCAGTACGCCTCCGTGGACGAGGAACTGTCCGGCGCCGAGAACCTCGTACTCCTGGGGCGGTTGCTCGATCTGTCGCGGCGGGACGCCAAGGCGCGTGCCGTCGAACTCCTTGAGCAGTTCGAGCTGACCGAGGCCGCCCAGCGGCCGATCAGCACCTTCTCCGGAGGGATGCGGCGCCGCCTCGACCTCGCGGCGAGCCTCGTCGGACGGCCACAGGTGCTGTATCTGGACGAGCCGACCACCGGGCTCGACCCGCATGCCCGCAAGGAGGTCTGGGCGGTCGTGCGGCGGCTGGTCGCCGACGGGGCCACCGTGCTGCTCACCACGCAGTATCTGGAGGAGGCCGATCAACTGGCCGATTCCATCACCGTGTTCAACCGTGGCCGCGTCGTCGCGGAAGGGCGTCCCGACGAGCTCAAGCGGCGGGTCGGCGGTCAGACGCTGCAGGTCCGGCCGACCGTCGCCCGTGATCTGGACACCGTCAGCGGCATGCTCGCCGAGCTCACCGGCGCCGCGCCCCAGCATGACGCGGACAACGGTCTGCTCACCGTGCCGGTCGACGACCCGATGCTGATCTCCGCCCTCGTACGGCGCCTCGACGGGGCCGGCATCACCGCCGACGAGTTGGGTCTGCGCCTGCCCAGCCTGGACGAGGTCTTCCTGGCGCTCACCGGAAAGTCGGCCGAGAAGGCCGCGTGAGCGCTCCGCCGGGCCTGCGGTGAGCGACCTGCGGGCCGGTGGGGGCCGAGCGCGCAGTTCCCCGCGCCCCTACGGGACGCCCGCACAGGCCCCCACAGGCCCGAAACGCGTACGACACCCCCAACTCCCCCAGCACCACCACCGAGAGGACCCCGTCATGAGCGCCGCCACCACCATCCCGTCCGCCGTCCCGCAGACGACCGCCCCCGCACTCCGCATCACCCCGGCCAAGGCCGCCCGGCACAGTCTCGCCCTCGCCGGGCGCGGCATCACCAAGTTCGTCAAGTCGCCCGCACGGCTCGTCGACGTCGTCCTGACGCCGGTCGTGTTCCTGCTGATGTTCGTCTACCTCTTCGGTGGCGCCATCGCAGGCGGCGACACCGACGCCTACCTGCAGATGATCACGCCCGGCATCATGGTGATGACGGTCTTCCAGGCCAGTATCGGCATCGGCGTCTCGCTCAACGCCGATTCCAGCACCGGCATCTTCGACCGGTTCCGCAGCATGCCGATCGCCCGCTCCGCCCCGCTGATCGGCGCGGTGCTCGCCGATGTCGTCCGGTACGTGGTCTGCCTCGCCACGCTGGTGGCCCTCGCCCTGGTCATGGGCTACCGCGTCGACACCAACCCGGCGGCGGCCCTCGCCGCGCTCGCGGTGCTCATCGCCTTCGCCGTCAGCTTCTCCTGGATGTCGGTGTACGTCGGCATGCTGGTCAAGTCCCCCGGTTCGGTACAGGGCCTGATGACCGTCCTGGTCCTGCCGCTCACCTTCGCCAGCAACGTGTTCGTCCCGGACCGCACCATGCCGGGCTGGCTGCAGGTCTGGTCGGACATCAACCCCGTGAGCCTGATGGCCGACACCATGCGCGGCCTGCTGAACGGCGGCGAGGTCGCGGGGCCTTTCCTCGGCAGCCTGGCCTGGATGGTCGGCGTGATCGCGGTCTTCGCCCCCCTCGCGATGCGGGCCTACCGCAAGCGCGCCGCCTGAACCCAGCAGCATGAGCCCGCTACGACGACGACACCGGCTGACCGGCTTCCTCGGTCAGCCGGTTCAGCGCGTCCGCCCTCGTCAGCCCGGCGCCCCTGCCGTACGCCTCCTCGTACCCGGCGTCCCCGAGCCGCCCCACGATCTCGGCGACCAGCTCCCCCAACTGCGCATCCCCCTCGTCGTACACACCGCGGATGACCTGGCTCGACCCCAGCGCGGTGGCCGCCCCGGCCGCGTCGCCCTCCAACAGGAGCAGCCGGGCCAGGAGTTCGGCGGCCTGCGCGATGTCCGCGGCCTCACCCCGGGCGAAGGCGCCGCCCACCGCCCGCGGCAGGAGCTCGCGCGCCCGCACCGCGTCGCCCTGCGCGAGCCGGTTCGCCGTCCGGGCGCCCGCGATCAGGTCGCGGGCCATGTCCTCGGGGAGGGTCAGGCGGTCCGCGATGCCGTCCAGGCGGTCGAGGATCAGGTCGGCCCTCTCCAGCTCGCCCGACCTGCGGTGCAGATCGGCGAGGCTGAACAGCATCTCGGCCTCCATCCGCCGGTAGCCCCGCTCCTTCGCCTGCCTCTGCGCCTCGTGGATGTCCCGCAGGGCGCCCGCACGGTCGCCGCCGCGCAGGCGCTCCGCCGCGAGCCTGGCCCGGCTGTTGAAGAGGTCGTCCTCGGCTCCGAGTTCGGTGCCGACGGTCACCGCCCTCTCGTACGCGGCGATCGCGTCGCCGTGCTCCCCGCGCAGGGAGTGGTCCCGGCCGACGGCGAGCAGGGCGAGGCCGAGGCCCCAGCGGTCGCCCACCGCCTCGAAGCCGCGCAGCGCCGCTCGGCGCGCGTCGGCACCGGCCGACTGTTCGCCCTGCCCGGTGAGCACGAAGTCCCGCGCCCAGTGCGCGCTCGCCCGTACCCAGGGGTCCGGCCACTCCGCCGCCCGCCGGAGCCCGCTCTCCCCGAGGTCGGCGTTGCCGGTGAGGTGCGCGAGCATCGGGATCCAGAGCAGCAGCGCCGGGTGGAACTCCCCCGCGCCCGCCCGCTCGCAGTCCTCGATGAGCGTCCGCACGGGTATCTCGGGTGTCAGGGGTGTCAGGGGTACGTCGTCGGCGCCTGAAGCGTCCGAAGCGTCCGAAGCGCCTGCGGCATCCGCGGCCCCCGGAGTGCCCGCCATCAGCCGCACCACGCGGAATGCGGCCCGCGCCCGGCCGGGCAGGGCCTCGTCGAAGGTGAGGACCTCGGCGAGGAACGTCTCGAACTGGGTGCTCATCCCCCTGATCCCCCAGTACCAGAACAGCGCGCCCACGAACCGCGATACGAGGTCCGCGTCCCTGGCCTCGACGGCCGCCCGCAGCGCGGAGACCAGATTGTCGTGCTCGGCGTCGAAGAGCGCGATCGAGCGGAGCTGGTCGCCGGTGCGCAGGGCGGGCTCGTGCTGCTCGGCGAGGGCCAGGAAGTACGCGGAGAAGCGCGCAGCGGTCCGAGCACCGCCACCGCCCCCACCGGCCTCGTCTTCACTCAGGCGGTCGGCCGCGAAGGCGCGCACGGTCTCCGACATGCGGTAGCGCTGCTCGCCGTCCGGTTCATCGGAGATGTCCGTGTCCACGAGGGACTTCTCCACCAGGGAGCCCAGGACGTACAGCACGTCCTCGGCCGGCAGCGCCCCGTCCGAGCAGACCGCCTCCAGGGCGGCGACGGTCGCGCCGCCGGGGAACATCGACAGCCTGCGGGTGAGGATCCGCTCGGGCTCGTCGAGGAGGTCCCAGCTCCACTCGACCACCGCGAGCAGCGTGCGCTGGCGCGGAAGGGCGGTCCTGCTGCCCGAGGTCAGGAGGCGGAACCGGTCGTCGAGGCGGCGCGCGATCTGGCCGACGCTCATCGAGCGCAGCTTGGCCGCGGCCAGTTCCAGGGCGAGCGGTAGGCCGTCGAGGCGTCGGCAGATCTCCACCACCGCGGCCACGGTGGACTCGTCGAGCACGAAACCGGGCCGCACTCCGGACGCCCGGTCGGTGAAGAGACGTACCGCCGCCGAACCGGCCGCCTCCGCGAGCTCCGGAGCCCCCGCCGGCACGCCGAGCGGCCCGAGGTGGCACAGCGCCTCGCCCGTGATGGCGAGGGGTTCCCTGCTGGTGGCGAGGATCCTCAAGTGCGGCAGTTTGTCGAGGAGTTCGTACGCGAGGTCCGCCGCCGCATCGACCAGGTGCTCGCAGTTGTCCAGTACGAGGACGGCCTCACCGACATCGAGCACCTCGGTCACGCGGTCGTGCACGTGGTCGTGCACGTGGTCGTGCACGTGGTCGTGCACGTGGTCGTGCACGTGGTCGTGCACGTGGTCGTGCACGTGGTCGTGCACGTGGTCGTGCACATGATCACTGCTGAGCCCGACACTGAGGCCCGTACTGAGCGCGGCATGCACGGCGTCGGCCAGCTGGTCCGGGGTGCCCACACCGGCCAGCGGCACGAACCACACCCGGCCCCGCTGATACGCCCGGTGCCGGGTCACGGCTTCGAGCGACAGCCTGGTCTTGCCCGCGCCGCCGGGTCCGACGAGCGTGACGAGGCGGGATGCGGCCATCAGCGCGGCGAGCTGGTCGAGTTCGGCGTCACGGCCGACGAAGCTGGTGAGCCGGGCGGGGAGCCGCCTGGGCGCGGGCGCGATATCGGCGCGCGGCACCGACAACTCCAACTCCCCACGCAACAGAGCAAGATGGACATCCTTCAGCTCGGCCGACGGATCGACGCCGAGTTCGTCGTCGAGCCTGCCCCGCATCTCCTCGTACACGGCGAGGGCGTCGGCGTTGCGGCCCGCCGCGGACAGCGCGCGCATCCGGAGCGCTGCGACGCGCTCGCTCAACGGGCGTTCCGCGCCCGCCGCTTCGAGGTCGGCGAGGACATCGGCGTACCGGCCCAGGCGTATCTCGGCGTCGAAGCGGTCCTCCGCGGCGGCGGCCCGCAAGTCGTCGAGGCGCGCGGCGGCGACGCGGGCGAAGGGCGCCTCCAGAACGTCCGCGAGGGCGGCGCCCCGCCAGAGCGCGAGCGCCTCGCCGAGCGCGGAAGCGGCCTCCTCCGGGCGACCCCCGGCCAGTTCGCGCCTGCCCTGCCCTGCCAGCTCCTCGAAGCGGAACGTATCCACGTCGTCGGCGTTCACCGCGATCCGGTAGCCGCCCGCGACCGAGTCCACCGCCCCGGTCCCGCGCAGGGCCTTGCGCAGCCGGGACACCAGCGCCTGCAGGGCGTTGGCCGCGTCCACCGGCGGGTGCTCGCCCCACAGACCGTCGACGAGCGCGTCGACGGAGACCGGACGCCCCCCTTCGAGCGCGAGCCTGGCGAGCAGCATGCGCAGCCGTACGCCGCCCAGGCCGACCGGCGTCGCGTCGTCGGCGGCGGTGGCTCTGACCGGTCCGAGCAGGGAGATTCTCACCGCGCTGACTTTATCCACCGGCCGCCCACCCTCCTCGTTAGTTGTCCGTAAGGATTTCGGGGCAGAGTTAAGCTGGACTGCATGCTTGATACGCGGCGCATGCAGGTCCTCCGGGCAGTGGTCACCAGCGGTTCCGTGACCGCCGCCGCACGGAATCTCGGGTACACGCCCTCAGCGGTGAGCCAGCAGATGGCGGCCCTGGAGAAGGAGGCGGGCATCGCCCTCCTGGAGCGCACCGGCCGCGGGGTGCGGCCGACGGAAGCCGGGCGGCTGCTCACCGAGTACGCGGTCGCGATCGGCAAGCAGATCGCCGAGGCGGAGACCGCGCTCGCCGAGCTGCGGGCCGGACGGACGGGCCGGGTCTCGATGCGGTACTTCACCACGGCGGGCTCGGCGCTCGTCGCCCCGGCACTTGCCGCGCTGCGACGCGCGCAACCGGGCGTACAGGTCGAGTTGAAACTGTCCGACCCCGACGACCCGCTGCCGCAGGTGCGGGACCGCCTTGCGGATCTCGCGCTCGTGGTCCGGCCGCGCGGCCAACTGGGCGTGGACGGCGTCCGGTTCGAGCATCTCCTCGACGACCGGTACCACGCGGTGCTGCCCGCGGGGCATCCGCTCGCCGCGAAGCAGCTGCTCGACATGACGGACCTGGCCGACGAGCCGTGGGTGGCCAGCGAGACGCCGGGCCCCTGCCTCGACCCCATCCTCGACGCGTGCGGCGCGGCCGGCTTCAGCCCGGACTTCGTGGTGGAGAGCGGGGACTACGCCACTGCGCAGGGCTTCGTCGCCGCGGGCCTCGGCGTCAGCCTGGTCCCGCAACTCGGCCTCGAAGCGCCCCCCTCCGGCGTGGTCGTCCGCGAGGTCCACAACCCGGTGCCGATCCGTTCGATCTACGCGGCGGTGCGGGGTCCCGCGCCGGACCGTCCTGCGGTCCGGGGTCTTCTCGACGCGCTGCGGGACGCGGTGACTCAGATCGGCGTCTCAGCCTCCGGCCCGGCGTAACAACGCACGGTGACCGTCTGCCGCGGGCTCCAGCGCTGTTCGGCCGTGCCGAGGAATCGCCAGCCCGTACGTTCGTAGAGGGCGGTCGCCGAAGTGTCGTACGCGACGACGTCCAGGACAGGGTGCAACCCCAGCTCGGCGGCCTCCGCCACGACCCGCGCGAGGAGCAGCGCCCCAAGTCCGTGGCCACGGGCTCCCGGCGGGACGAACAGCCGGCTGACCACCGCGATCTCGTCGACCGGCACTCCTTCGCGCCTGCTCCACAGGGCGGGCGCGACATCACCCTCCGCACTCCGGCAGAGCACGACGTGCCCGGCGACACAGCCGCCGAGCTCGGCGACCCAGGCCCCGATGGGTGAGCCCCCGCCCCCGATCAGCCATTCGGCAGGCTGCTCGGGCCAGTTGGTGGGGTAGCCGTCGGCCTCGTGCACCTGGGCCAGGGCTTCCACGCAGGCGGGGAGGTCGGGGGCGTGGCGGGGGCGGATGCGAGGGGTGGGCGCGGGGCTCATCTGCGTATGCAAGCACGGGCGCGAAGTGCTGGTTCGTGCAGGGGAGGATGCGGGGCAATCGGGTGGGTGGGCGGGAAGAATCCGCCGCGAAGCGGCGGCACAAACAAAAACGGCGGCACAGCCGGGAACGGAGCCGCACCCGAGGCCGGACCCCCAGTTCTTGACGCTCAGATGACTCTGCCGACCATGGGCGCCCCGCGCCCCCCGCGCTAAGGTCAGGATTCAGACAGAGCCTGCATGACATGGGGGAGGCGGCCGCCGATGGCGCCGGATGAGGCTGTGATCGGCTGTACCGGTGAACTCGTCATCGGTACACGCGGATCCGCGGGGCCCGGAGAGGTCCTGGTGCGGATCCGAGGGGGTTCTGAGACGTTTCTCGCCTGGTCCGACGAGCCGCTGCCGCACGGCGCCGCCGTGCTCGTGATCGAGTCGCGGGGCAGCCGCCAGGTCGATGTCATCAAGTGGGCGGACCCGTTGGACGCGTTGGCCGGCGATGGTGCCGGCGGCGCCGGTTGAGGAGTCGATCCATGTTCGGTTACCGCGTTCCCGCCCCCGATGAGGCGATGCTGATCTCCGGCGGCAGGCGGGGCCTCGGCGGCGCCCCGTTCCGGGTCGTGACGGGGCACGGCAAGTTCGTGCTGCCCGTCTTCCGCAAGACCCGCTTCCTCACGCTCTCGATGAACGAGGCGGAGGTCGTCGAGAACTGCGTGACCCGCCAGGGCATCGCCCTGCGCGTGCGCGCCGTGATCGCCTTCAAGGTCGGCAACGACACGGAGAGCATCGTCAACGCGGGCCAGCGCTTCCTCTCCGACCAGGACCAGATGTCCGTCCTCACCGGCCGCATCTTCGCCGGACATCTGCGCTCCATCATCGGCTCGATGACGGTCGAGGAGATCGTCACCGAGCGGCAGAAGCTCGCCACCGAGGTCCTGGACACCTCGAAGTCCGAGATGGCGAAGATCGGCCTGCACGTGGACTCGCTTCAGATCCAGTCGATCGACGACGGCGACACGGGCTACATCGACGCCATGTCGGCCCCGCACAAGGCCGCCATCCAGCGCCAGGCCCAGATCGCCCAGGCCAAGGCCACCCAGGCCGCGTCCGAGGCCGAGCAGGAGGCGGCTCGCAACCAGGCCGAGTACGCGCGGCAGACCGCGATCGTGCAGGCCCAGTACTCCGCCGAGGTCGAGCAGGCCCAGGCCAAGGCCGCCCAGGCGGGCCCCCTCGCGGAGGCGCACGCGCAGCAGGAGGTGCTGGACGCGCGTACCGAACTGGCGGAGCGCGCCGCCCAGTTGCGTCAGCAGCAGCTGGTCGCCGAGGTGGTCAAGCCCGCGGAGGCGGACGCCCAGCGGATCCGGGTCCTCGCCCTGGCCGAGGCCGAGCGGATGAAGATCCAGGCCGAGGCGGCGGCGTCGTACGACCGTGTCGCGCTCGACCGGATGCTGATCGACCAGCTGCCGCTGATCGTGAAGGAGGCGGCGACCGGCCTCTCCGGTGCCAACGTCAACGTACTGAACGGCGCGGACGGGCTCGGCGAGATCGCGGCCGGGCTCGTCGGGCAGGGCCTGACGATCCTGGACTCGGTACGGAACAACCTCGGTACGCCCGCGGCACAGGGGCAGGGGCAAGGGCAGGCGCCGGGGCAGGGTGAGCGCGAAGCGGGGGACATCAAGCGGTACTTGGGCGCGCCCGCGGGTCGCGGCCAGGCGGGCGGCGGCAAGGGGGACGGCCCGGTCGAGATCCAGTAGCCTCCCTGGCCCTCGGCAGTACGTTCCGGGGTCGGGGCGGGGCCTGGCCCGCCCCCGAGCCCGAGCCCGAGCCCGCCAAAGTGTCCGCGTTGCCCGACTTCAGGTTAAATACGACCTATGTCGCAGCCGGGGACGCTCATCCTGATCATGGCCATCGCCGTGCTCGCGCCCCTCCTCACCTACGGCTTCAGCCGCTGGATCCCCGTCCCCCTCGTCATCTTCGAGATCCTGCTCGGCATCGTCATCGGCCCCGACGTCCTCGGCCTGGCCCATCACGACGCGGCCATCGACGCGCTGTCGGACCTCGGCCTCTCGATGCTGATCTTCCTCGCGGGGTACGAGATCCAGTTCGGCGCCGTCCGCGGGGACACCCTGCGCCGTTCGGTGTGGGCGTGGGTGATCTCGCTGGCGCTCGGCCTCGGCGTCGCGTTCGCGCTGACCGGGGGCGCGGCCACCAAGAGCTTCGTCATCGGCACGGCGCTGACCAGTACCGCGCTCGGCACGGTGCTTCCGATCCTGCGCGACTCCGGGGATCTGCGGGGCCGCTTCGGGACGGTGATGATGGCGTTCGGCGCGGTCGGTGAGTTCGGCCCGATCATCGCCATGGCGCTGCTCCTGAGCGGTCGCGCCCCCGGTATGTCGACCGTGCTGCTCGCCGCTTTCGCCGCCGTCACGGCCGCCGCGGTCTACTGGGCGCTGCGGCCGAGGCCTCCCTGGTTCTCCCGGGTCATCGCCAAGACCCTGCACAGCAGCGGCCAGTTCGCGGTGCGCTTCGTGATGCTGCTGCTCGCCGCGATGCTCGGCCTCTCGTACGCCTTCGGCCTCGACTCGCTCCTGGGCGCGTTCGCGGCGGGCCTGCTCACCCGTCTCGTACTGCAGGGCGCGGCGCCCGAGAGCAGCGATGTGGTCCTCGGGAAGATCGAGGCGATGGGCTTCGGCTTCCTGGTGCCGGTGTTCTTCATCGTGACCGGCATCGACTTCGACCTGGACGCGCTCCTTCACGGCGGCCGCGCGCTCGTCCTGTTGCCCGCCTTCCTCCTGCTCTTCCTGCTCGTACGGGGCCTGCCCGTGTACTTCCTCGCCCCACGTGACCTGGACGTCCGGGACCGGCGTGCCCTCACGCTCTACTCCTCCACGGCCCTGCCGCTCGTCGTCGCGATCACCGCCATCGGCCTTGACGACAAGGCACTGACGGCGGGCGAGGCGGCGGCGCTCGTCGGGGCGGGGATGGTGTCGGTCCTTGTCTTCCCGCTGGTGGCGCTGAGGCTGCGGGCACGGTCGCCGCGTGGCCTGAGCGCGGCACCCGGGAGATGATCGACTCCATGGACGTCACCCTGCATCTGGCCCAGGAACCGGAAGCCGATGAGCTCCTCGGCCGCAGTCCGCTGGCCGCGCTCGTCGGGATGCTGCTCGACCAGCAGGTTCCGATGGAGTGGGCGTTCGCGGGCCCGCATACGATCGCGCGGAGGTTGAACGCGGACGATCTCGACGCGCACGAGATCGCGGCGTACGACCCTGACGAGTTCGCGGCGCTTCTCTCCACGAAGCCCGCCGTGCATCGCTATCCGGGGTCGATGGCGAAGCGGATCCAGCAGCTGTGCGCGTACCTGGTGGAGCACTACGACGGTGACCCCACCGCCCTGTGGGAAGCGGCCGCGTCCGGCAAGGAGCTGCAGCAGCGCCTGAACGACCTCCCCGGATTCGGAAAGCAGAAGTCCCAGATCTTCCTGGCCCTGCTCGGCAAGCAGCTGGGCGTACGTCCCTCCGGCTGGCGGGAGGCGGCGGGGCCTTACGGAGAGCCGGACGCGTACCGCTCGGTGGCGGACATCACCGGCCCCGAGTCCCTCCAAAGGGTCCGCACCCACAAGCAGCAGCTCAAGGCAGCAAAAGCCTCCGGCAACTAGCCCCGCCTGCACCCCCGGCATCACCCCCCACCGAACAGGCCTCCCCACCCGCCCGCCCGTTCACCCCGCATCTCACCTCGACGAACAAGCTCTCCCGCCCACCCACCCGATTGCCCCACATCAGCGACGGATTGGCCGCAGTCGGCAGCGAGACGTGAGGGGGTGTGTCGGTATTTCCGCCCGGAGCACGGTTCGCAGCACTCCGGGGCCGAAGCAGTCGGACGCCCACCGGCGGATGGCGAGGACGGACATACCGGCGCGGCCCCGCCCCCAAGACAGACCCGCACCGCACCCCGGCACCCAGACACCGCCCCCGCCCCCGCCCCCGGCGAGAACCCGCGTCAGCCACACGCCCCGTCCGTAGCCCATGAGGGCGGATCTCGGCGTCGGGCAACACCAACCGGGTCCAGCCGGGGGACATGACCCCTCATGAGCCGCGCCGCGTCACCCCGACCCGCGTGGCTCCGGGCTGCCCTCATCCTGCTGGCGCTCCTCGGCACCGTCCTCGCCCCCGCGGCCACCGCCGAAGCCGCCCCCGCCCCACCCGCGGCCGTGTCCATCGAGCTCACCGGCGAGGCCCACCAGGACACCGCCGACAGCGCACTGCGCGTCCCCACAAAACGCCCCGCCCCCCTCACCACCCCGGCCACAGGCCACCGCACCCCCGAGCCGCTCCCGCTCGCACCCCCGCACCCCCAGACCCCGCACCTCCACCTCCCCGCCCCTCGCTCCGTCGTCCTCCGCTGCTGACAGTCCCCGCCCGGACTGACCACCACCCACCCCCCGCCAAACAGCAGCGAACCGAGGAAGACACCCATGCCCATCGACCCGTACGCGGCCCTGCACGCCCTTCTCCGCGCCGAAGCCGTGCGCAACGCTCCCAGCCCCGAAGTCCCCGCCCCGGCCCCGTCACAGACCGAGGACGAGGACCACGAGAAGAAGCACAGCTCCGAGCAGAACGGACGCTGACCCACCCCACCGGCGCGGACGCTGAGGCGAACGCTCAAGGCGCGCGCCCCGCCCGCCTCAGCGTCCGCGCCATCGACAAGTTCAAGCCCTTCTTGGTCGGCGTAGGGAAAGATCAGGCCGAGTGACTGCCTGGGGAGGAACACCGGCACACCCTGCGCGGCCAGTTGCTCGGCGATGAGGAGCGTTTTCGTTTTCCCGTGCCGGTCTCCCCCTGAGACGAGCCCGTGCCGGTTGAGCATGCCCCCCACCCCACCGGAACCTTCCCCTCCGGTCGTCACCCCCTCGACCGGCGAAGACTCGTTAGAGGGGTTCGAGCCCTCCGTCATGGACGGCATCGGCCGGCTGTCGCTCACTTCTGCCCCTGCTCCCGGCTTGAGCGTTTCCGCTATGCCCCGATTTCCGGCGTCATTTCCCAGCGGCGCACTGCGTCGCCATGGCTGCGCCCGGAGAGCCTTGCCCGGTAGGCTTTCCGTGTGATCTTCAAGCGCATCGGAAACGGCCGGCCGTACCCCGACCACGGCCGGGAAAGCACCCGGCAGTGGGCGGACGTCGCGCCGCGCCCGGTCCGCCTCGATCAGCTCGTGACGACCAAGGGCCAGCTGGACCTAGAGACGCTCCTCGCGGAGGACTCGACGTTCTACGGCGACCTCTTCGCGCACGTGGTGAAGTGGCAGGGCGACCTCTACCTGGAAGACGGACTGCACCGCGCGGTCCGTGCCGCGCTCCAGCAGCGCCAGGTACTGCACGCCCGCGTCCTCGAGATGGGCTGACCGGCGGACGACAGCGGACGGCAGCCGTACCGCCGGGCGGCCACGCCCTCATTGGCCCTTTTGGGTTGCACTGAGCCCAAGTCAATGATCATTTAGTAGGCATCACGGCGTCGCCGCACTACGCTGCGCCCATGAGCATGCTCACTCCCCCCGGCATGGGCGGCAAGTACCGCATCACGGGGTCCAAATACCCGCGAATGCGCCGAAACCGTGGCCGCCGCAGGCTCGTGCTCGCGGTGGTCGCGTCCGTCGTCGCGGTCGGCCTGATCGGCTGGGGAACGCTGCAGCTCATCGACGTCTTCACGGGCGGCGACAAGGCCACGGCGGCGAGCTCGCGCGGCGACTGCGCGGCCAAGCGGTCCGGCCCCTCGGACGGCCCCTCGGGTAAGCCGTCCGCGCCCAAGGCGCTTCCCGAACCCGGCCAGATCAAGGTCAACGTCTTCAACGCGACGGCCCGCGGCGGTCTCGCCAAGGACGTCGCCGCGGCGCTCAAGAAGCGCGGCTTCACCGTCGGCAAGGTGGACAACGCGCCGAAGGAGTACGACAAGAAGGTCAAGGGCACCGGGATACTGCTCGGCGCCAAGTCCGCCACGGACAGCGCGCTGCCGGTGCTCGGCACGCAGCTCGCGGACGCCGAGAGCCGGACGGACGCCCGCAAGGGCGCCGAGGTGGACCTCATTCTGGGCGCGAAGTTCAAGGATCTGGCAAAGAAGAAGGACGCCGACAAGGCTCTGGCGGTACTCGCCAAACCCAAGCCGACGCCCTCGCCGTCCAGCGGCCAGAAGGACTGCTGAGCGCTACTCCGCGGTCCCGTACATCCGGTCCCCGGCGTCGCCGAGGCCCGGCACGATGTAGCCGTTCTCGTTGAGCCGCTCGTCGACCGATGCCGTCACGACCGTCACCGGTGTGCCCGCGAGCTCGCGCTCCATGACCTCGACGCCCTCGGGGGCGGCGAGCAGCACCACGGCGGTGACATCGTCGGCGCCGCGCTTGATCAGTTCCTGGATGGCCGCGACGAGCGTGCCGCCGGTGGCCAGCATCGGGTCGAGGACGTACACCTGGCGCCCGGAGAGGTCCTCCGGCATACGGGTCGCGTACGTCGACGCCTGCAGCGTCTCCTCGTCGCGGATCATCCCGAGGAAGCCCACCTCGGCGGTCGGCAGGAGCCGCACCATGCCGTCCAGCATGCCGAGCCCGGCGCGCAGGATCGGCACGACCAGGGGGCGCGGGTAGGACAGCTTGACGCCGGTCGTCGGAGTGACCGGGGTCTCGATGTCGACCTGCTCGGTGCGCACGTCCCGGGTGGCCTCGTACGCGAGCAGGGTGACCAGCTCGTCGGCGAGGCGCCGGAAGGTAGGAGAGTCGGTGCGCTTGTCGCGCAGCGTGGTGAGTTTGTGCGCCACCAGCGGGTGGTCGACGACGTGGATCCGCATGCCTTCAACAGTAACCGCGCCCCGGACCACCCGGACTCCCCCCATGGCGGCCGCCCCCGCCCTCGCCCCGGACCTCTGGAAACACCCCGCGCTGGCATCAAACCCGCCGAACGGGGGAAAGTGGACGTACGACCTGGGGTGGTGTTGCCCATGCCGGACAGAGAGCCGGGCGGCCGAGAGCCGGACCGCGAGACCGAAGCAGAGCGTCGGCGCCGTCGCGCCCAGTTCCTGCACGAACGGGCCGAGGCCATCGAGCTCCGCGACCGCGTGAAGCCGCGCCGCGCCCGGGCGGCACGGATGCGTCAGCAGATGCGCATGCGCACGTTCCGCTGGTAGCGGCCACCTCTCAGGCAGGCCTCCCGGGAGCCGTCCGCGCGACGCGACGCGGACACGACGCGAACACAGCGGGCGGAAGACCTCTCCTCGGGCCGTGGTTTCTGCCACGATTCCGAGTGGGCGGGGCTTGGAACAGCAACTCCCCCGCTCCCCGAACTCGCCGGGGGGACACCCAAACCGTCAACCGGCACTGTCTATGACCAGTGGGAGAGTCACGGTGTACTTCGCCGCACTGCTCGCGCGCACCGAAGACGGGTGGGAAGCGAGCGACACGGAGCTCGACGATGTGGAGACCCTGTCGGATCTGACCGACCTGGCCCGCGAGGCCACGGCCGGCAGCGCAGAGGACGACACCGTCCTCGTCTTCATCGAACAGGAAGGCGCCTGGTTCGGCGTCGTCCGTGTGGACGGTGAGGAGGACCCTCGTATCTACGTCTCGGACGCGGCCGCGGCCGCCCGCAGTTCGTACGGCGAGATCCTGCTCACCGACGAGATGCTCGGCCGTGAGCCGGGCACCGACGATCCGGGCGTCGATCTGGACGCCCTCGACCTGGACGGCACGGAGGACGGCGAACCCGCCGACCCCGACGCCGCCCCCGATTCCGCCACCGACGACGACACGGGGGACGCCGCGGAGGACGCGGCGCCCGCGGGGCCTCTCGGCGACTCGGAGCTCCTGAGCGACCTCGGCGTGCCCGAGAAGGAGCTGCTCGGTCTGGAGCCCGGTGACGCGCTCAGCGACATCGCCGAGATCCTCGGGGCGGCGGAGGTGCTCGAAACCGTCCGCTAGGTTCCCGGTGTGACCGACCGGAGCGACCACATCCCCCCACCCGAACCCGACCGGGAACCCGGCGAAGAAGCCGATCCCGTACGCGACCGCTGGCGGGCACCCATGCGGCTCGCCCTGGCCGAGGCCGAACTGGCCGTCCAGGGCGGCGATGTGCCCGTCGGCGCCGTCGTGCTGTCCCCGGACGGCACGACGGTGCTCGCGGCGGGCCACAACGAACGCGAGGCGACCGGCGACCCGACGGCGCACGCGGAGGTACTAGCCGTCCGCCGGGCCGCCGCCGCGCTCGGGGAGTGGCGCCTGACCGGCTGCACGCTGGTGGTGACCCTGGAGCCGTGCACGATGTGCGCGGGCGCGCTCGTCCAGTCCCGGGTCGACCGGGTCGTCTACGGAGCGCGTGACGAGAAGGCGGGCGCCGCGGGCTCCGTCTGGGACGTCGTACGCGACAGAAGGCTCAACCACCGTCCCGAGGTGATCGAGGGCGTCCTCGCGGACGAGGCCGCCGGGCTGCTCACCCGCTTCTTCCGGGGCCGCTGAGCGGCTCTGTGCCGGGCCTCGGGCAGCTGTCGCGCGGGCGCCGGGCAGCCGTGGGCCAAACGGATTTCGGACCACGGCCCACCTTGGGCTAGAGTTCCTCTCGGTAGCGTGTCCGAGCGGCCGAAGGAGCTCGCCTCGAAAGCGAGTGTGGGGAAACTCACCGTGGGTTCAAATCCCACCGCTACCGCTCTTGAAACGAAGGCCCCGTCCGCGAGGACGGGGCCTTCGTCG
>NZ_JBHTSF010000153.1:0-20778 GCF_042795295.1 Streptomyces sp. NPDC056486 | reverse complement strand
CTGTAGGACGTGTACGGGGCTGTTAGCGAAGCCGCGCCATGAGCGCATGCTCCACGAGCGTGATCAACCCGCTCTTCGCATCCGCACGGTGTCGGGCGTCGGTGGTGATGATCGGAGTGTCCGGGCCGATCTGCAGCGCCTCGCGGACCTCGTCGGGCGTGTACGGCTGGTGGCCGTCGAAGCCGTTGAGGGCGATGACGAAGGGCAGGCCCGAGTTCTCGAAGTAGTCGACGGCGGGGAAGCAGTCGGCGAGCCTCCTCGTGTCGACCAGTACCACCGCGCCGATCGCGCCGCGTACGAGGTCGTCCCACATGAACCAGAAGCGGTCCTGTCCCGGCGTACCGAAGAGGTACAGGATCAGGTCCTGGTCCAGGGTGATGCGGCCGAAGTCCATGGCCACCGTGGTGGTGGTCTTGTCCCCGGTGTGGGTGAGGTCGTCGATGCCCGCGGACGCGGACGTCATGACGGCCTCGGTGCGCAGCGGGTTGATCTCAGAGACCGCCCCGACGAACGTGGTCTTGCCCACGCCGAAGCCGCCCGCCACCACGATTTTCGCGGAAGTGGTGGAGCGGGCTGTTGCTCCGCCGCTAGAGCTTGCGAAGTCCACTGAGCACCCTTTCGAGCAGTGTCACGTCTGGCTGGCCGCCGGCGGTCTCGTCGCCGCCCGGCTGATGGATGGCGACAAGTCCGGCCTCCGCCAGGTCGGCTACGAGGATTCGGGCGACGCCGAGAGGAATGGAGAGAAGTGCCGAGATCTCAGCGACTGACTTGATCTCGCGGCACAGATTGCAGATCCGCTGATGCTCGGGCAACTGGCCCTGCAACTGGTGCGGTTGGGCGGTGGTGTGCACCAGCGCCTCGATGGCGAGCTGGTAGCGGGGCCTGGTGCGGCCGCCCGTCATGGCGTACGGACGCACCAGGGGGTTGCTCGCAGCACCTGCGGGCGCCGGTTCAGGGGCGCGTCGCTGTGGTTGCACTGGCTGAATCCTGGGGGTGTGAGGCTGCTCGTACGGGCTCTGGCGGGGGCCCGGCTGCTGCGGTTGCTGATAGGGCCTGCGGTGCTGGCTGGGTGTGGAGGGGAAGTTGTAACGGTTCGGCGCCCCGTCGTGCGGCCCCTGACCCTGGCCGTGACCAGGCGACCAGTTGGCCGATGACGAACCGTCCGGGGGTGTTCCTGAACCTGCCACGTACTCCTCCTCCGACTGTGCCGGGCACCATCATTCTGGAGCCGCGTCCCGAAACCTTACGGCCACGGGGCGCGAAAACGCACCGTACGTCTACTAGTTGAGAAGGCTCCCCTGCAGCTCCGCACGCAGGTCGGGCGTAAGTACGGTGCCGGCGCGGTCGACAAGAAGCGCCATCTCGTACCCAATGAGACCGATGTCCGCATCAGGGTGTGCGAGGACGGCGAGTGAAGAGCCGTCAGAAATGGACATGAGGAAGAGAAATCCTCGCTCCATCTCCACAACGGTCTGGGTCACGGAACCGCCCTCGAAGATCCGGGAGGCCCCGGCGGTGAGGGAGGTCAGACCGGACGCGACAGCTGCGAGCTGGTCGGCCCTGTCGCGGGGGAAGCCTTCGGACATCGCCAGAAGGAGTCCGTCGGCGGAGACCACCACCGTGTGGGACACCCCGGGGGTGTTGTCCACGAAGTTAGTGATCAACCAGTTCAGATTCTGCGCCGCCTGGCTCATCGGGCTCACACTAACGCTCCTGGTTGTAGGTGCTGTCAGGCCCACCGCGGTGATTACCGGTGTCCTGGCCATTCGTGGTGTCACTGCCTGCGCTACGTCCCCGCTGGACGCCGCGGCGCAGGTTGCTCAGCCGACCCCGAACGTCCTCGGGGTCGCGGGAGACCTGAGGGCCGCCCTGTGGGGTCTGTTCCGCCGTGCCCTCGACCAGATTGGCCTTGGGCACCCGCTTCGGGAGACCGGACGGGGTGACCCCACCCGCCTTGGGCTCCTTCAGCGATTCGGCGCGCTGCCAGCGGTCGTCGTTGGACGTACGCCAGCTGCTGTCGTTGTTGCCGAACGCGTCGCCGGCCGGGGCCGGGGTGCTGCCGTTGTCGGCCGCACCGGTGGCGCCGCGGCGCGGAAGACCCGCAGCGGTGGTGTCTTGGACCGCGGACGGGGCCGGGCCGGGACGCTCGAAGCCTACGCGCTCAGCACCGTTCGCGGGAGCCGCCGGACCAGATTCCGGTTCCGGAGAGTACTCGGCCTGATACGCACCCGAGCTGTCGTCGAACCCACCACGCGTCGGCCAGTCGTCCTGGTGAGAGCGGTCCGGGTACGCCACGAACGGCTCGGAGACAGCACCCGTGCGAGCGGCGTGATCGTCCTGACCCGCTTCCGCATAGGGGGCGTCCTGGTAGCCGTCCTGCGCCGGGTAGTACGGATCGTCGTACGCCTGCTGCACGGGCTGGCCCTGGTTGTACTCGTCGTACACGGGGGCCTGCTGACCGTAGGCGGGGTCGTAGCCGCCCTGTTGTTGCTCGAAGCCCTGCGCCTGCGCCTCCAGAGCGGCACGCCGCTCCTCACGCATCAGCGAGCGGCCCACCGGGTCGAGATCCTGGGAGTCGAACGCGTCGCCGTTGTAGCGGCTGTCGTCGAAGCCGAGCTCGGCCGCCGTACGTATGGGCGGGTGGTTGAAGGCCGCGGGCTCCGGGGCCTGCGGCTGCTCCGGCATGATCGAGGAGACGGTGAAGTCGGATTCGGGCAGCTGGTTCTCACCGCCGCCGCCACCGTGCGTGATCCCGTCGGGGAGCATGACGAGCGAGGTCGTGCCGGCCTGCTCGCCGGAGGGGCGCAGCTGGACGCGGATGCCGTGCCGGTCGGAGAGGCGGCCGACCACGAACAGGCCCATGCGCTGGGAGATCGCGGCGTCCACCGTCGGCGGGTTGGCCAGCTTGTGGTTGATGTCCGCGAAGTCCTCGGCCGTGAGGCCGATGCCCTTGTCGTGGATCTCGACCATGATGCGGCCGTCCGGAAGGCGGGTCGCGGTGACGCGGACCTTGGTCTGCGGCGAGGAGAACGTGGTGGCGTTCTCCAGGAGCTCGGCGAGCAGGTGCACGAGGTCGGTCACGGCCAGGCCGTGGATCTCGGCCTCCGGGACGCCCGAAAGCTCGATGCGCTCGTACTGCTCCACCTCGGACGATGCGGCGCGCAGGACGTCGACCAGCGGGACCGGCTGGTCCCAGCGGCGTCCCGGCTCCTCACCGGAGAGGACCAGGAGGTTCTCGCCGTTACGTCGCATACGGGTGGCCAGGTGGTCCAGGCGGAAGAGACTCTCCAGCTGGTCCGGGTCGGCCTCGTTGTTCTCCAGGTCGGTGATGAGGGTCAGCTGGCCCTCGATCAGGGACTGGTTGCGCTGCGAGAGGTTGGTGAAGATCGCGTTGATGTTGCCGCGGAGCAGGGCCTGCTCGGCGGCGAGCCGGACGGCCTCGCGGTGTACCTGGTCGAAGGCGCGTGCGACCTCGCCGATCTCGTCCGTGGAGTTGATCGGGATGGGCTGTACGCGGGTGTCGACGCGGCCGGGGTCGGTGCGCGAGAGCTGGTCGACCAGCATCGGAAGGCGCTGCTCGGCGATGCCGAAGGCGGCCGTACGCAGCTGGCGCATCGCGCGGCTCATCTGGCGGGCCATGAGCCCGGCCAGGATGAAGGCGGCGAGCAGCGCGATCACGACGATGGCGCCGTTGATGTAGGCGGTGCGCTGGGCGTTGGCCGCGATGTCCGCGGCCTCGTCAACGGCCTTGTCGGCCAGGTCGGACTCGATGGTGCGGTACGCGTCGAACTTGGCGCTGGTGGTGGCCCACCAGGCCTCGGGGGTGACGCCCTTGCCGGCGAGGGCGACCCGCGCGCTGGGCTGCGTGGTCTCCAGCTGCGCCATGGCCGCGACCATCGCCTCGGAGGACGGCGGCGGGACGAACGTCTCGCCCTTGGCCTTCGCTGCGGCGGCGGCCTGCTTGGCCTGCTTCTCGCCGTCGGCCTTCAGCTGCTTCTTCGCGGCCTCGAGCTTGGCGACGTCCGCGGGGGTGCCACCACCCGTGTACTCCTCGATGGCGATGCCTTCGAGGTAGGCGTACGAGGAGATCGCCACACGCTGCTTGGCGAGGCTCGTCGCGGTGGGACCGGGCTTGACGAGGAGGTGCGTACCGAGGGAGCGCTGCAGGGAGAGCGCGGCCTTGGTCAGCGAGATCGCGTAGACGGTGCGGCCATAGCTGGTGATGTTTCCGGTGCCGAGACCGAGTTCGTTGGCGAACTCCATCAGGGGGTGCTGGATGGCGACGTAGCCCTCTTCGGTCTGCGCGCCGGAGAGCTTGGAGGTGTACGCGGCCTGGCGCAGGGACTGCAGCCCCGGCTCCACCTTGTGGAAGCCTTCGAGGCGGCGCTCGAGGCCTTCCTTCTTCGGCATGTTCTTGGCCGCGGCGTCGAACTTGTCCCCGGCCTCGTCGGTGGCCTTGCGGGCCTTCACGACGATCGGGTCGTTCTTCTTGCCGCGCAGCAGCGGGGCGGCGGAGAGGTCGCGCTCCTCGATGAGGCGGTTGCCGTAGTTCAGCGACGCCTGCACGAGGCGGGCCGTGGCTTCGGCGTCCTGGGCTTCGCTCCAGGTGTCGATCGATCCCTTGACCTGGAAGCCGCCCATGACGAGGCCGACGAGCACGGGTATGAGGAGGATCGCGTTCAGGCGTGTCGGCACGCGCCAGTTGCGCGGTGACAGTCTTCCGCCGCTGGGGGCCGGCGTCTCCATACCCTGCACATCGGCGGGGGACGCCGCTGTGCGCGGCGGCGGGGTGAAGTTGCCCCGCGTGTCCCGCGTATGCGGCGGTGCGGGGCTCGTCTTGCTTCGCCTCACTCGACCAACAACCTCTCGGCGGCGGAACCTGCACTGGTCCCGCTGTCGTCTCCAAGGCCCGTGCTACTGGGCAGTTCGACGCATTCCAGCACGTCAGGCGGTCCTCTACCAAACAGTAGGAAGCGCAAGTTGTGAGTGGTGTAAGCCTCAGATAAAACGGTCAAATGGAGCGAGCCCCGCCAAAAGGCGGGGCTCTTGTGCGCGTAGCGGCACCGAATGACCGCGACGCGTGGCGGCGCCCGGTGAATTCTCTGTCGAAACGTTATGAACAGAGCGGCCACCCGTGTCAAAGGACACAGACCGCTCTGTTGAATCTACGGCAACTTCCGTATGCCCTCGTCTACTTGAGTCGTGCCATAAGTGCGTGCTCGACCAGCGTGATCAGGCCGCTCTTTGCGTCCGCACGGTGTCGGGCGTCGGTGGTGATGATCGGGGTGTTGGGACCGATCTGCAGGGCTTCGCGCACTTCATCGGGGGTGTACGGCTGGTGGCCGTCGAAGCCGTTGAGGGCGATGACGAAGGGCAGGCCGCTGTTCTCGAAGTAGTCGACGGCCGGAAAGCAGTCGGCGAGACGGCGGGTGTCCACGAGTACGACGGCGCCGATGGCGCCGCGTACGAGGTCGTCCCACATGAACCAGAAGCGGTCCTGTCCCGGCGTACCGAAGAGGTACAGGATCAGGTCCTGGTCCAGGGTGATGCGGCCGAAGTCCATGGCGACGGTCGTCGTCGTCTTGTCCCCGGTGTGGGTGAGGTCGTCGATGCCCGCGGACGCGGACGTCATGACGGCCTCGGTACGCAGCGGGTTGATCTCGGAAACCGCGCCCACGAACGTGGTCTTGCCCACGCCGAAGCCGCCCGCCACCACGATTTTCGCGGAAGTGGTGGAGCGAGCCGGCGCTCCGCTGCTAGAGCTTGCGAAGTCCACTGAGCACCCTTTCGAGCAGTGTCACGTCAGGCTGACCGCCGGCGTTCTCGTCGCCGCCGGGCTGGTGAATGGCGACGAGCCCGGCCTCGGCCAGGTCGGCCACGAGGATCCGGGCCACGCCGAGCGGCATGGAGAGCAGGGCCGACACCTCGGCCACCGACTTGACCTCACGGCACAGGTGGCAGATGCGCTGGTGCTCGGGGAGCAGCCCCATCAGCTGGGCCGGGTCGGCCGTCGTGCTCACCAGCGCCTCTATCGCGAGCTGGTAGCGGGGCCTTGTCCGGCCGCCGGTCATCGCATAAGGACGCACCAGCGGCTGGTCGCCTTCAATCCCGTACGACGCGTGAGAGCCGTACGGGTCATGAGAGGCGTTGGGCGGGGTCATGGATCCTCCGGGCGGGACAGCAGGTGGTCTGCGTGCCGTCTGATAGAGCCGGTGGGGGGCACCAGGTTGGCCGGACGGTGGTCAGTACGTTCGGTCGGTGGGGCGGCCGATGAAGAAAAGTCAGTGCAACAGGCTGCCCTGCAGTTCGGCGCGGAGGTCCGGGGTGAGGACGGCGCCCGCGCGGTCGACGAGCAGTGCCATCTCGTATCCGACGAGGCCGATGTCGCACTCGGGGTGCGCGAGCACGGCCAGGGACGAACCGTCGGAGACAGACATGAGGAAGAGGAACCCCCGCTCCATCTCCACCACGGTCTGGGTGACGGCGCCGCCCTCGAAGATCCGGGAGGCCCCGGCGGTGAGCGAGGTCAGCCCCGACGCGACCGCGGCCAGCTGATCGGCGCGGTCACGCGGGAAGCCCTCGGACATCGCCAGAAGGAGGCCGTCGGCGGAGACCACGACCGTGTGGGACACCCCGGGGGTGTTGTCCACGAAGTTCGTGATCAGCCAGTTCAGATTCTGTGCCGCCTGACTCGGACTCAACTAACGCTCCTGCTGGTGAGTGGGGAAGCTGCCGGTCTGGCCTGTACCGGCCTGGCGACCCTGCTGGATGCCCCGACGGAGATTCGTCAGCCGGCCGCGCACGTCATCGGGCGCACGCGAGACCTGCGGACCTGTGCTTTCCTGCTGCTGCTGTGCGGTGCCCGCGACGAGGTTGGCCCGCGGGACGCGGCGCGGCAGGCCGGACGTGGTGACACCACCGGCGGACGGCTGCCGGACGCGCTCGGCCTGGCGGCCCAGCTCGTCGTTGGGCGAGGTGCGCCAGGAGGCGGCGCTGCCGTTCGTGACGCTGTTGACGTTGCCGCCGCCGGTTCCGTTGGACGCGGGGGCGGGCGCTGAGGCCGGGCGCTGGGGCAGGCCCGGGTTCTGCGGCTGCTGTGCCTGCGGCCGCGAGGGGAGCGGCGACGAGGGCTGCGGGCGCTGCGGACGCAGGGGCTGCTGCGGCTGCTGCTGCTCGGGGGAGCGGTCGCCGCCCTGCGGACCCTGGTGGCCTTGCTGGGGCTGCTGCTGTTGCTGCTGCTGGAACCAGTTGGTCTCCAGCGTGTCGAACAGCGGGGTGCGGCCGTCGCCGGGACCGGCGGGCGGCAGCCCCTCCGACTGCGAGGGCTGCGAAGGCTGCTGGGGGTGCTGCGGCTGCTGCGAAGGCTGCTGCTGCGAGGGCTGCTGCGGCACCGGCGGGATGCCGAGCGGGCCGCCCTGCCCCTGATCACCGGGACCCTGACCCTGACCCTGACCGGAGCCCTGGCCGCGCCGAGGCGCCCCGCCGTTGTAGCCGGGAGCGCTGGTGCCGGGACGCTGGAACTGGCCGGTGCCGGCGGACGCGCCGCCCTGACCACCGAAGACGTCCGGGCGGACGTACTGCCCGGTGCCCTGCTGACCCTGACCCTGGTTCTGGCCCGGACCCTGGTTCTGCCCCTGACCACCCTGCTGACCGTGATCGGTGCTCTGCGGCGAGCCCGTTCCGGGCGGAGGCCCGTTGAAGTCCGGCCGCGGGAACTCGGCGGTCGAGCCGGGGCCCTGCGCGCCTGCGCCCGCCACGGGGTGCGGGAACTGTCCGGTGGACTCCGGCTCCTCGTGCCCGCGCGGGGTGTCGAACGGCTCGCGCGAGATCTGCGGCTGCGCGTTCTCGTCGCTCCAACTGGGCACGCGCGGCTGCGGGTTGCCCCCGGGAAGCTCGGCGCGCGGGCCTCCGCCGCGCGGCGGCAGCTGCGGCCTGCGTCCCTGGTCCCCCGCGTCGTTCGCGGAGGGGCTCATGGGAGCGGCCGGGTTCACCGGATTCGTACGCTGCTGGGGTACGGGAGGCTGCGGCGCGGAACCCTGACCGCGGCCACTGCCCTGCCCGCCCTCGAAGAGGCTGCCACCGGAACCGCCCGTGCCACCGGCGCCGAATCCGGGCGTCCCCTGCCGGGAAGGCTGCTGACCGGAAGGACCCGCCGGAGCGGACGGCGAACCGGCACGCGGCCCCCCGTCACGCGAGGGCAGCGCGGCACGCGGCCCCGTACCCGTGACTTGGCCACGAGGCGGACCCGTACCGAGCCGGCCCGCGGAACCCGCGGGAGCCGAGCCGGGCGCACCGCTTCCGGCGCCGACTCCGCGACGCGCGGCGGCGGCACCCGCGGAGGCCTGCGCGGCGACGGGGCCACCGCTCTGGCCGGGGACGGGCGCACCGGGCTTGTTCGGCGCGTTCTTGCCGCCCTGGGCGACATCGACGGGCAGCATGACCAGCGCGGTCGTGCCGCCGGAGTCCGAAGGACGGAGCTGGATACGGATGCCGTGGCGCTGCGAAAGACGGCCGACCACGAACAGACCCATGCGGCGCGAGACCGAGACGTCCACGGTGGGCGGCGACGCGAGCCGCTCGTTGATCGCGGCGAGGTCCTCGGGGGAGAGGCCGATGCCCGTGTCGTGGATCTCGATGAGCACACGCCCGTCGGGCAGCGCGTGACCGGTGACCTTGACCTTGGTCTGCGGCGACGAGAACGACGTCGCGTTCTCGAGCAGCTCGGCGAGCAGGTGCACGAGGTCGTTGACCACGCGTCCCGCGACCTCGGTCGTCGGAACCGCGGAGAGCTCGATGCGCTCGTACTGCTCCACCTCGGACGCGGCGGCACGCAGCACGTCGACGAGCGGAACGGGCCGGGTCCAGCGGCGGCCGGGCTCTTCACCGGCGAGAACGAGGAGGTTCTCGCCGTTACGGCGCATGCGGGTCGCGAGGTGGTCGAGCTTGAAGAGCGAGGACAGCTGGTCCGGGTCGGCCTCGCGCGACTCCAGCTCGGAGATGAGCGAGAGCTGGCGCTGGATGAGGCCCTGCGAACGGCGCGAGAGGTTGGTGAACATCGCGTTGACGTTGCCTCGCAGAAGCGCCTGCTCGGCGGCGAGGCGGACGGCCTCGCGGTGCACGTCGTCGAAGGCCGCGGCCACCTGGCCGATCTCGTCCCTGGAGTGCACACCGACGGACTCGACGGAGGTGTCGACGTCCTGCGGGTCGGCCTCGGAGAGCTGCTTGACGAGCTCGGGCAGGCGGTCCTGGGCGACCTTGGTCGCGGTGTCCTGGAGGCGCCGCAGCGAGCGGATCATGGACCGGGCCACGACGAAGGCGCCGACGAGCGAGACACCGAGGACGAGCAGGATCAGCGCACCGTTGAGGATGGCGGCCTGCTCGGACTCGTTGCGCAGCTCGCGGGCCTTCTGTTCCATCTCGTTGAGCAGCGTGAGCTCGATCTTGGACATCGCGTCGATCTTGGTGGTGTCGGCGTCCACCCAGTCCTTGTACGACCGCTTGTCCTGGAGCTTGATGCCGCCCTCCTGCTCAAGCACACGCTTGGCGTAGGAGTCGGCGCCCTTGATGGACGAGTTGCCGCCGTCGATCGGCTTGGTCAGCTCGTCGGGGTTGCCCGAGTAGATGCCCTTGAAGGCATCCAGCTTGGAGTTCTCCTTGTCGAGCGCGGCGAAGCCGTAGCGCCGGTCGGTCTCGGAGATCTTGCCGAACGTGCTGTCGCCCGCGGGGAGCGAGGCGGCGATCACGGCGCGCTGCACCGAGGCGTACTCCTTGGCGGAGGAGAAGGCCGTCAGGGCGCGGGTGCGCTGGATCATGTCCGGGTTGCTGGTCGCCTGCGCCATGTCCGAGGACAGGGAGAGCAGCTGCTCGATGAGCTGGCTGTAGGCGTCGACCGTCTGCGAGGTGGAG
Organism: Streptomyces sp. NPDC056486; assembly: GCF_042795295.1. Taxonomy (NCBI): domain Bacteria; kingdom Bacillati; phylum Actinomycetota; class Actinomycetes; order Kitasatosporales; family Streptomycetaceae; genus Streptomyces; species Streptomyces sp. NPDC056486. Next base: position 10,872 of record NZ_JBHTSF010000153.1, on the reverse strand, counting down.
TTCGCGTCCTTGTACGCGTCCTTGCGGACCTTGGTGATCTGCTGGAGCTGCTGGGTGATCTCGACCGTGTTGGCGCGGACGCCGAGGAGGCCCTTGTCACTGTCGGTGTTGTCGAGCTCCTGCGTCTCCTGGAGGAAACGGTTGTACGCGCGGTCGGTCTTCTGCCGGGAGCCCTTGACCACGTAGTCCGACGACTTCGCGCCGTGCGCGAGGGGACCTGCCGAGCGGTCGCGCTCCTCCTGGAGCGCGGAGGCCAGCTCGGTGGCCCGCTTGGTCATGTCGGTCAGCATCTTCATGTTGTTGAGCTGCTGGATCTCGTCCATCGACTCATTGATACGAAGAGCGCCGAGGGAGGTCGCGGTGATCACGGGGAGCGCGAGCAGCGAGACAAGTCGGGTGGAGATGCGCCAGTTGCGCAGGGCTATTCGCGAGCCGGGGCCGGTGGGCGACTTGGTCGTGCCCGTCGAGCCGCCCGATGCCGGAGCGGCCGTGGGCAGGCTTGTGCCGCCCACTCCGCGCACGGGACCGTGACCGCTGTCGCCGGTCGGTGCCTGCCCGGGGTTCTGGGCGTGCTGGGCCGAGGAGCCGCGGTCGGTCCCGCCGCGCTCCGGCTCCGCCGCAGCGCCGCTGCCATCCCTCTTGAAACGTCCCTGCACTAGCGTCGCAACCTCTGGACCAGGCGTCCCTCCGCACAAACGGCGGGACGGTGTCGGCGTCGTGGGGCGCGAAACGCCCCATGGTGGTCGTGAGTGACCGGCGCTGCTCCCCTTCCCCGCCGCCACTCGGCGCTGCGTTGCGCCCCTGCGCGCCGGTTCGATCCCGCGGCGGTCCCGGGAATTCCAGCACAGTGCAGGATCTCCAACAAGGCCCGTGTGTCGCGCCGGGACTTCCGTGACCCGGCGTGAGTGGCGTGTCACGAGACGTAGAAAGTGATCAGGACAAACCGGTCGATTGGGCCCAGGAAACCCGTGGACCAGGGGTGTCCCAGTGTTCATGATCGGGAGCGGAATGGTGGCTTCAGTGGCGCAATGTCCGATTCCAACAAGCCCTTCACGGGCCTGAATTGACCTATTTGCCCGCTCAGTCGTGAGGAAACTCACATCAAGATCAAGGCCTCATCCAAGCTTTGGGCGGGAATTGGATGTTTAGCCTGACGCTTTACAGGGATGGCACATCCGACAACCGGCGCCCGCCACGCGACGCCTCAACCGACAGGATCCGAACAGCAGATGAAGACCGTCAAGTCGGCGATGTTCCGCAACATAGCCAACCCCCGCCGCACCACCCTCGCGCACCTCACGGATGCACAGGAGGTCGCCCCGGCCGCCGAGCAGCCGGACCACGCACTGGAACTGCCGACACAGACGGCCAACCCGAAGCGCACGATCCTGATGGACGCGCCGGAGCCGCAGCTCCCGCTCGCGGGTTAATACGAGGGGTCGGCCCCCCTTGCCGCGTTAGCCTGGAGCGTCAGACTCCACCCAAAACCAGCAAGGGGCCAACGCTCACGTGCGCATCGCCAGGTTCTCCATCGACGGAAACGTCGCCTTCGGCGCGGTCGAGGGCGAGAGTCCCCCCGGAACGACCGACGGGCTCGTCCTCGACATCATCAAGGGCATCCCGTTCGCGGACTTCGAGCTCTCCGGCACGAAGGTCCCGCTGAGCAAGGTCAGGCTGCTGCCTCCGGTGCTCCCCAACAAGGTCGTGGGCATCGGCCGCAACTACGCGGACCACGCGGCGGAGCTCGGCAACGAGGTCCCCGAGGTCCCGGTCGCCTTCTTCAAGCCGTCCACCTCGGTCATCGGCCCCGGCGACTCCATCGCGTACCCCTCCTTCTCGCAGGAGGTGCACTACGAGGCCGAGCTCGCCGTGGTCATCGGCCGTATGTGCCGCGAGGTGCCGCGCGAGCGCGCCCGTGACGTCATCCTCGGCTACACCTGCGCCAACGACGTCACCGCACGTGACGTGCAGAAGCGCGAGAAGCAGTGGGCCAGGGCCAAGGGCTTCGACAGCTCCTGCCCGCTCGGCCCCTGGGTGGAGACCGACCTCGACCCCTCCGACCTCACCATCCAGTGCACGGTCAACGGCGAACAGCGCCAGCTGGGGCGTACGGCCGAGATGGTCCGCTCCATCGAGGACCTGATCGTGCACATCTCCGAGGCCATGACGCTGCTCCCGGGCGACGTCATCCTCACGGGCACCCCGGCAGGGGTCGGCCCCCTGAACGTCGGCGACGAGGTCGCCGTCACCATCGAAGGCATCGGCACTCTCACCAACAAGGTGATCAAGCGTGGCTAACGCGACTCCCGTACGCGTACGTTTCTGTCCCTCGCCGACCGGCAACCCCCACGTGGGCCTGGTCCGCACCGCTCTCTTCAACTGGGCCTACGCCCGGCACAACGAGGGCGTCCTGGTCTTCCGCATCGAGGACACCGACGCGGCTCGCGACTCGGAGGAGTCGTACGAGCAGCTCCTGGAGTCGATGCGCTGGCTGGGCTTCGACTGGGACGAGGGCCCCGAGGTCGGCGGCCCGCACGAGCCGTACCGCCAGTCGCAGCGCATGGACATCTACCAGGACGTCGCCGCCAAGCTTCTGGACGCCGGGCGCGCGTACTACTGCTACTGCTCCACGGAGGAGCTGGACACCCGCCGCGAGGCCGCCCGCGCGGCGGGCAAGGCGTCCGGCTACGACGGCCACTGCCGCGACCTGACCGCCGAGCAGCGCGCCGCGTACGAGACGGAGGGCCGCAAGCCCATCGTCCGCTTCCGCATGCCCGACGAGGCGATCACGTTCACGGACCTGGTCCGCGGCGAGATCACCGTCCAGCCGGAGAACCTCCCGGACTACGGCATCGTCCGCGCCAACGGAGCACCGCTCTACACCCTGGTGAACCCGGTCGACGACGCCCTTATGGAGATCACCCACGTCCTGCGCGGCGAGGACCTGCTCTCCTCGACCCCGCGCCAGATCGCCCTCTACAAGGCCCTTGCCGACCTGGGCATCGCCAAGGAGACCCCGGCCTTCGGCCACCTCCCGTACGTCATGGGCGAGGGCAACAAGAAGCTCTCCAAGCGCGACCCGCAGGCGTCCCTGAACCTCTACCGCGAGCGCGGCTTCCTCCCCGAGGGCCTCCTCAACTACCTGTCCCTCCTGGGCTGGTCGTTCTCCGCGGACCAGGACGTCTTCTCGATCCCCGACATGGTCGCCAAGTTCGACCTCGCGGACGTGAACGCCAACCCGGCCCGCTTCGACCTGAAGAAGGCCGAGGCGATCAACGCCGACCACATCCGCATGCTGGACGTGAAGGCGTTCGCGGCGGCCTGCGAGCCGTGGCTGAAGGCCCCGCACGCGAACTGGGCCCCCGAGGCGTTCGACCAGGCGGCCTGGGAGGCCATCGCCCCGCACGCCCAGACCCGCATCAAGGTCCTCTCTGAGATCACGGAGAACGTGGACTTCCTCTTCCTGGACGAGCCCGTCGAGGACGAGGCGTCCTGGACGAAGGCCATGGGCAAGGGCGACCCTGCCGCCCTCCTGACGACGGCCCGCGCCAAGCTCGACGCCGCCGACTGGACGTCCCCGGAGTCCCTCAAGGAGGCGGTCCTGGCCGCCGGCGAGGAGCACGGCCTGAAGCTCGGCAAGGCCCAGGCCCCGGTCCGCGTGGCCGTCACCGGCCGCACGGTCGGCCTGCCCCTCTTCGAGTCCCTGGAGATCCTGGGCAAGGAGAAGTCGCTGACCCGCATCGACGCGACGCTGGCGAAGCTGGCCGCGTAGGCGCGCCAGCACGCACGTGCAGCACGAAGGGCCCGGAAGCCACCACGGCTTCCGGGCCCTTGGCGTACGTTCGAGGCATGCCGATCAAAGCCGTGGTCTGGGACGTAGACACTGCATTCTTCGGGGGCTGTGACACAAGCAACTCCGTCGCGGGCCCCCGAACCCCCAGCCGGGAGCGGCGGCTGCGATTACCGTCGGTGCCATGCCGATCAAAGCCGTGGTCTGGGACGTAGACGACACGATCTTCGATTACGCGCACGCCGACAGTGCAGGTATGCACGCCCACCTCACCGCCGAAGGCCTCATCGAGCGGTACGAGACCGCCGAGCGCGCCCTCGTCCTGTGGAAAGAGGTCACCGAGCGGCACTGGGCCCGCTTCAGTGCCGGAGGGATCGAGTTCGAGGCCCAGCGCCGCGACCGCGTGCGCGAGTTCCTGGACGCCGTCCTGACCGACCAGGACGCGGACGCCTGGTTCGAGCGCTATCTCGTCCACTACGAATCCGCCTGGAAACTTTTCCCCGATACCCTCCCCGTCCTGGACTCCCTCGCCGGTGATTACCGTCACGCGGTCCTCTCCAACTCCGCCCTGACCGTCCAGGACCGCAAGCTGCGCGTCCTCGGCGTGCGCGACCGCTTCGAGTCCGTCCTGTGTGCCGCCGAACTCGGCGTCTCCAAGCCCGCGGCGGAGGCCTTCCTCGCGGTGTGCACGACGATGGGCCTGGCTCCCGAGGAGGTCGCCTATGTGGGGGACCAGCCGGAGATCGACGCGCGCGGTGCCCGTGACGCGGGTCTTCTCGGGATCTGGCTCGACCGCAACAGCACGTCCCAGGAAGGCCCGTCGGGCGTGCACCGCATCACGCGTCTCGCCGAGCTGCCGCCGCTGCTCCGCGGCGATACCCGTTTTGGAGCGCCGTCCACCTTCGGGTAATGTTCTTCCTGCGCCGCCCGAGAAGGCCGAAAGGTCCGGACAGGGAGACGCAAGTCGAAGCAAAACTCCCGCAAGGGGTTGCGTATCGATGGCCTATGGTGTAATTGGCAGCACGACGGTTTCTGGTTCCGTTAGTCTAGGTTCGAGTCCTGGTAGGCCAGCTCGCAGAGCTTATCTGCAACGCCCCCGTTGTGTAGCGGCCTAGCACGCCGCCCTCTCAAGGCGGTAGCGCCGGTTCGAATCCGGTCGGGGGTACAGATCCTTCCCATGGAAGCAGTCCGGGTCGCACCCGCTGCAGCCGATGCAGGATCGCTAGGGCCCCCGTTGTGTAGCGGCCTAGCACGCCGCCCTCTCAAGGCGGTAGCGCCGGTTCGAATCCGGTCGGGGGTACGCAGGTCTAGCTGGTCTAGACCACAGTGGGCTATGGTGTAATTGGCAACACGACGGTTTCTGGTTCCGTTGTTCTAGGTTCGAGTCCTGGTAGCCCAGCGCAGTACAGCAGGACAAGCTAGCCCCCGTTGTGTAGCGGCCTAGCACGCCGCCCTCTCAAGGCGGTAGCGCCGGTTCGAATCCGGTCGGGGGTACGCGAATCGAGAAGGGGCCTTCCCGCAAGGGAGGGCCCCTTCGTTGTTCTCTTTCCGGCTCTCCGGCTCTCCGGCTCTCCGGCTTTCAGGCTCTCCGGTTCTTAGCGGTCAATCCTCTTGCCTGTAGCGGCGGTTGGCCTCCTCCGCCTGGGCGAGCCTGCGCAGGCTCAGCAGGACCGGTTCGTAGAGGACGGTGAGCGCGACCGCCGCCTCGAGCTGCTCGTCCGGCGACTCGTAGCGCTCCACCAAGTCCAGGTCGGCTACGGCCAGTTGACCGGCCGAGCGCGCGTAGGGCGCCAAGTCGTCGACGCCGCAGGGGTATCCGAGCCGGGCGAGCGTCGCGACCGCGGTCACGAGCATTCCGTACGCCGGTGACTCGGGCCCGTAGCCCTGCCCGTACCGCCAGTCGATCCGTTCGAGCAGGGCGTCGACCGTGTGCCGTGCCGTCACCGTCGCCGGGTCGTCCTCGACGGGCTCGGGGCCGTGGGGGAGTGCCCACACGGCCGTGCCCAGGCGGGAGCTGTGGTCCAGGGAGTCGTCCTCCAGGGCGGAGAGCACCTCCCTGGCGGATGCGACCGGCACCCGGCCCACCTGGATGAGCGCGCGGACGAGCCGCAGCCGCTGCAGGTGCTTCTCGTCGTACTCGGCCTGCGTCGCGCTCACGCGGCGGCCCGGCGGGACCAGGCCCTCGCGCAGGTAGTACTTGATCGTGGCCGTCGAGACCCCGCTGCGCGTGCTGAGCTCCGCCAGTCTCATCGGCTCGCTTTCCCTCTTGTTCTCTCTTGCCTTGTCCCTCTTGCGCGTTCGCTTGGGGAGTGGCACTATCCAATCATGGATAGCGAAACTATCCAACGCTCTCTGGAGGGGAAACCATCGTGAGCAGCAAGCCGATCGAAGGGCGCATGACCGCCGACGCGCAGGGCGGCGTGACCGTCTTCAACATCGGGATGCGCATCAACAACTTCCGTGCTGTGCGCAGCTGGTGGCCCGTCTTCCGGGCGATGCCGCAGATGCTCAAAGAGCTGTCCAAGGACCCGGAGATCGGCCTGCTGGGGTACGAGCTGCTGCTCGGCGCCCCGCGCGTGCTGTACATCGTCCAGTACTGGGAGTCGTCGGAGAAGCTGCTCGCCTACGCGTCCGCACAGGGCAAGGAGCACAGGCCCGCCTGGGCCGCATTCAACCGGCGGATGCGGGAGGGCAAGGGGAAGGTCGGCTTCTGGCACGAGACGTATGTCGTGCCGGCCGGTGGCCATGAGCAGGTGTACGTGAACATGCCGGAGTTCGGCCTGGGGAAGGCCGTCGGAGTGGTGCCCGTCGGGCGGCGCGGTGAGGGTGCCGCGGACCGCCTCAAGGCGGCCTGAGGGTATATACGAGAACGCCCGAGGGGTCGCCGCGGCGTTGAGGCGGCCCCTCGGGCGTTCTGTGTGCTGTCCGTGAGTGGTGCGGGTCGGTCGTCAGCCCGTGCGGCGCAGGGCCTCAGACAGGCGTCCGGCCGCGTCGATGACCGCTTGGGCGTGCATGCGGCCCGGGTGGCGGGTCAGCCGCTCGATCGGTCCCGAGACCGAGACGGCGGCGACCACGCGGTTCGACGGGCCGCGCACGGGGGCGGAGACGGACGCGACGCCCGGCTCTCGCTCGCCGATCGACTGGGCCCAGCCCCGGCGGCGTACGCCCGAGAGGGCCGTTGCCGTGAAGCGGGCGCCCTGGAGGCCGCGGTGCAGGCGCTCAGGCTCCTCCCAGGCCATCAGGATCTGCGCGGACGAGCCCGCTTTCATCGTGAGCGTCGAGCCGACGGGGACCGTGTCCCGCAGGCCGGAGAGGCGCTCGGCCGCGGCGACGCAGATGCGCATGTCGCCCTGGCGGCGGTAGAGCTGCGCGCTCTCGCCCGTCACGTCACGCACATGCGTGAGGACAGGGCCCGCCGTGGCGAGCAGCCGGTCCTCGCCGGCCGCCGCCGCGAGTTCCGAGAGCCGCGGGCCGAGAATGAAACGGCCCTGCATGTCGCGCGCCACCATCCGGTGGTGTTCCAGTGCCACAGCCAGGCGATGTGCCGTGGGTCGTGCGAGTCCGGTGGCCGCGACCAGACCCGCGAGGGTGGCCGGGCCGGACTCCAGGGCGCTCAAGACGAGAGCCGCCTTGTCGAGAACGCCGACGCCGCTAGAGTTGTCCATGCGTCGATACTCGCGTCTCACTCTGTGAAACGCAAGTTCAATTTCCCATGGAACACGTCACCCTGTACGTGCGATCCGCGGACCAACGGATAGCGGTCCACGCACGGTACGAGGGGTACGGGCGTGGACGAAAAATTCTCTAGTTGGGCCGGCGCCAACACAGCCGGTCGGAGGGAAAGCGATGGGTAGGACACTCGCGGAGAAGGTCTGGGACGACCACGTCGTCCGGCGCGCCGAAGGCGAGCCCGACCTTCTCTTCATCGATCTGCACCTGCTGCACGAGGTGACGAGCCCGCAGGCCTTCGACGGCCTGAGGCAGGCCGGTCGCCCGGTGCGGCGCCTCGACCTCACCATCGCCACCGAGGATCACAACACCCCGACCCTCGACATCGACAAGCCCATCGCGGACCCGGTCTCGCGGGCCCAGTTGGAGACGCTGCGCAAGAACTGCGCCGAGTTCGGCGTGCGGCTGCACTCGCTCGGCGACGTCGAGCAGGGTGTCGTCCACGTGGTGGGCCCCCAGCTGGGACTGACGCAGCCCGGCACGACCGTGGTCTGCGGCGACTCGCACACCTCCACGCACGGCGCCTTCGGCGCGCTGGCGTTCGGCATCGGCACCTCCCAGGTCGAGCACGTCCTGGCCACGCAGACGCTGCCGATGGCGCCCCCGAAGACCATGGCCATCACGGTGGACGGCGAACTGCCCGACACCGTCACGGCCAAGGACCTGATCCTCGCCATCATCACCAAGATCGGCACCGGCGGCGGCCAGGGCTACGTCCTGGAGTACCGCGGCTCCGCCATCGAGAAACTCTCGATGGAAGCCCGCATGACCATCTGCAACATGTCGATCGAGGCCGGCGCCCGCGCGGGCATGATCGCCCCCGACGCGACCACCTTCGACTACATCGAGGGCCGAGACCACGCCCCGAAGGGCGAGGAGTGGGACGCGGCGGTCGCGTACTGGAAGACCCTGAAGACGGACGAGGACGCGGTCTTCGACGCCGAGGTCTACATCGACGCCACCCAGCTCGCGCCGTTCGTCACCTGGGGCACCAACCCGGGCCAGGGCGCGCCGCTCTCGGAGCGGGTCCCCGATCCTGCTTCGTACGAAGACGCCTCGGAGCGGTACGCCGCTGAAAAGGCCCTGGAATACATGGGGTTGACCGCAGGGCAGGCGCTGCGCGACATCAAGGTCGACACCGTCTTCGTAGGTTCCTGCACCAACGGCCGCATCGAGGACCTGCGTGCGGCCGCCTCCATCGTCGAGGGCCGCAAAGTCGCCGACGGCGTAAGGATGCTGGTCGTTCCCGGCTCGGTCCGGGTCGCCCTGCAGGCCATCGAGGAGGGCCTGGACAAGGTCTTCACCGCCGCGGGCGCCGAATGGCGGCACGCGGGCTGCTCGATGTGCCTGGGCATGAACCCCGACCAACTTGCCCCCGGCGAGCGCTGCGCATCGACGTCCAACCGCAACTTCGAGGGCAGGCAGGGCAAGGGCGGCCGCACCCATCTGGTGTCGCCGCAGGTCGCCGCCGCCACCGCGGTGACCGGGCATCTTTCCTCGCCCGCCGACCTGACCGATGCCCCTGACGCCCCCGTCACCGCCGGAGTCTGAGAGCCATGGAAGCATTCACCACGCACACCGGCCGGGCCGTTCCGCTGCGCCGCAGCAACGTCGACACCGACCAGATCATCCCCGCCCACTGGCTGAAGAAGGTCACCAGGGACGGATTTGAGGACGGGCTCTTCGAGGCCTGGCGCAAGGACGGCGAGTTCGTCCTGAACAAACCCGAACGCCAGGGAGCATCGGTTCTGGTCGCGGGACCCGACTTCGGTACGGGCTCCTCGCGCGAGCACGCCGTGTGGGCCCTGCAGAACTACGGCTTCAAGACCGTCATCTCCCCGCGCTTCGCCGACATCTTCCGCGGCAACTCGCTGAAGAACGGTCTGCTGACCGTCGTACTCGACCAGCAGGTCGTGGACGCGCTCTGGGCGCTCACGGAGGCCGACCCGCAGGCCGAAATCACCGTTGACCTGCAGGATCGCCAAGTCCGGGCCGAGGGCGTCACCGCCGACTTCGAGCTCGACGAGAACGCCCGCTGGCGTCTCCTGAACGGTCTGGACGACATCAGCATCACGCTCCAGAACGAGCCGGACATCGCCGCGTACGAGTCGACGCGCCCCTCGTACAAGCCGCGGACGGTGCAGGTCTGACACCCCCGCAACACCCTGGTGTACCCCCAATCGTGGACGGTTGGGGGTACATCTGTGTCTGCCCCTTTCCGGGTGCGCGATGACCTGAACGGGTGGTCTCAACTCCCTTGATTCAGACGGTAGAAGAGGCTTGAAATCCCCTTGTACTCGCTCCGACCGGGTACCCTCAGGAGGGCGCCGGATGTGGGTAGTTACCCCCTGCGGAGGCGACAACTCGCCCCAGATGGCACAATCGGTGCATGGAACGTGACAGCCAACTCGAGCTCTACGGGCTTGTTGCGGACCAACTGAAGGAAGCGCACTCAAGGGTGCGTGCACTGCAAGTCCCGGAGGGCGTACGGATGGCGCTGACCCGGAAGCTGCTGGTCATTACGGCTGCGGCCAAACACGATCTCGCCGATGCGGCAAGGCGTCTGGAGCTATTGATGGCGTCCCTCGACCAAGCTGACGAGGGCCGATTCCCCGAAGACACCTGAGCCACAAGGCTCAAACGGGCCTTCGAGGAACCTTCGAGGAACTCATGGACAGCCGAGTTCGTTGCGGCACAAGGGTGATTAGCCCGTTTCGTGTTTGATTTGCGGTATATATCTGCCTAACGTGCGAAAAAGCCTGGCGAATACGCTCGGGCGAGGTCTCCGAAGGGGAAGACGTGAACAAGGCGCAGCTCGTAGAAGCGATTGCCGACAAGGTGGGCGGCCGCCAGCAGGCCGCCGACGCCGTGGACGCGGTTCTGGACGCAGTCGTCCGTGCCGTGGTCAGCGGAGACCGTGTTTCGGTCACCGGTTTCGGCTCGTTCGAGAAGGTTGACCGTCCGGCCCGTTACGCCCGCAACCCGCAGACCGGGGAGCGCGTTCGGGTCAAGAAGACCTCGGTTCCGCGTTTCCGCGCAGGACAGGGCTTCAAGGACCTGGTGAGCGGCTCGAAGAAGCTCCCGAAGAACGACGTCGCGGTCAAGAAGGCGCCCAAGGGCAGCCTTTCGGGCGGCAGCGCTTCGGCGACCGTCAAGAAGGCGGCGGCCAAGAAGGCCACGGCCAAGAAGGCGGCGGCGAAGAAGGCCACTCCCGCCAAGAAGACCACCGCCAAGAAGACGACGGCGACGGCGAAGAAGGCGACCGCCAAGAAGACCACCGCCAAGAAGACGACGGCGACGGCCAAGAAGGCGACCGCCACGGCCAAGAAGGCGACGGCCAAGAAGGCCGCTCC
>NZ_JBHTSF010000152.1:0-21020 GCF_042795295.1 Streptomyces sp. NPDC056486 | reverse complement strand
CGACGGCGAGGGCCGCCGCACCTCCGGGTGCGGCGGCCCTCGCGTTCGTCCACTCGCACGAACAGAGGATCGTTCACTAACCCGTGGCGGTGAAGGAGAACGTTTCTGTGCCGGTGCCGGTCCCTGGCGGTGCAACATCTGGCCATGCGCCGTACGTTGCCGGTCCTCGCCCTCTGCCTGGCGTTGCTTTCGTCCAGTGCCGCCGCCGAGGCCGCGCCCGAACCGTCGCAGCCATCACCGCCGTCACAACCCTCACAGCCGTCGCCGGGCCGGACCTTCTCGTACGGGAAGCACGCCCGCCAGAACATCACCGTGTACGGCGCCGGGGCGGCCGGGCGCCCCGCCCTGATGATCCTGCACGGCGGCTCCTGGGCGCGGGACACCGACTGGAGCGGGTGGGCGCGGTGGTTCGCCGCACGCGGGTTCACCGTGTACGACACCGACTACCGCCTTGCCTCCGACGCCGCGTGGCCCGCGCAGCGCGACGACGTGCTCGCGGCCCTGCGGTGGGTGAAGCGGCGAGGCGGCGCTACTCCCCTGGTGCTCGGCTCGTCCGCGGGCGGGCATCTCGCCGTCAGCGCCGGGGCCTACGGTGCCGGACGCAAGCGGGTACGGGCCGTGGTGGCCCTCTCCCCCGTGGCCTCGCCCTTCCGCGCCTGGACGGACGGCGGGATGCGCGCCGCGTCCCCGGCCCAGCGCAAGTTGCGGCGGTCCGCCGAGCGGCTCGCCGGGTGCTCACCGGCTCTGGGCGGGCAGCGGTGCCTGAGGCGGTGGAAGGATCTCGCCGCCAAGTCGCACGCCTCGGGAACGAACGACCCGCCGATGCTCCTGACCCACTCGGCGGCGGACTTCGTGCCCGTCGCGCACTCCACGGAACTCGCGCACGCACAGACGGTGGCGGGCCTGCGCGACGTCACCGTCCGCATCGAGCAGGGCAGCGCGCACGGGGGCCAGCTCCTGAGGGACCCGGCTGTCGCCCAGGCGGTCCTGCGCTGGCTGCGCAAGCACGTCTGAGGGGACACCCCTTCAGGGGGCGCGGGGAACTGCGCGAGCAACCCAAAGCGACCCGCACCCGCCGGACGGACCGCCGCAGGCAGACGCGTCTGCGGGGTACGCACCATCGGCCGGTGCAGGTCGTCTCTGGTTGCTCGCGCAGTTCCCCGCGCCCCTGACGGAGCTTCAGCGGAGGCCGCTCCTTCGCCTCGGCAGGAACGTAAAGACCGCGCCGCCGAGGAGGATCACCGTGCCTGCGACGAGACCGAGGGCCCGCAGGGCACCGTTGTCGTCGGCGCCGGTCTCCGCGAGGTCGCCGCCACCCGTGGCGGAGCCGCCCGCGGAACCGGACCCGCCCGCAGAACCAGAGCCGCCGCCCGCAGAACCCGAACCGCCCGCCGCGCCACCAGGCTGCGCCGCCGTGTCGATCTCCAGGGAGACCTCGGACTTGGACGGCGTGCAGGTCGTCGTCGTACCGAGCGCCTTGACCGTGAGGACACCCGGCGAGAGCGTCGACTTGCCGTCGGCGCCCGGCTTGTACGTGCCGGTCAGGTCAGGGATGGTCATCGGGTCGCCGGACTTGATGGGCTCCTTGTTCGTGGGGCCCTCCACCGCCACCGTGCCCTTGTCCGCGCCGCCCAGCTTGACCGCCATCGACGGCTTCACGGAGTCCGCGGGGATGTCGGCCGGGCTGTCCATGACCGACTTCTTGAACTCCACCGTGAGGGCGTAGTTCCCGCCGTCCTTCTTGGCGTTGATCTGGACGGGTGATGTGGCGTCCTTGTCACCGATGGGCGTCTTGCACTTGTAGGGCGTCTGGACTTCCTTGCCGGGGAAGTCGGTCTTGCCGCCGTCGTCACCACCGGTGGAGCCACCGCCGGACGTGGAACCGCCCGACGTACTCCCACCCGACGTGCTGCCGCCCGACGTACTGCCACCGGACGCCGTGCCGCCGCCCGAACTGCCGCCGCCGTCCGTCACCTTGATGGTCGCGCCCGCCTTCACCTGCTCCTTCGGCGTGCACTTGGTGTCGGTGGACATCGGCTTGCTGACGTTGATGTTGTACGCGCCCGGCGTGAGCGTGATGTCGCCCGCCTTGGTCAGCTTCAGCTTGCCCTTCATGTCGGACAGGACCATGGGGCTGTTCTTCTTGATCGGCGGATTGACCCGCTCGCCCGCCACCGCCAGGTCACCGCTCTGGCCGCCACCCACCTTGATGGTGCCGGTCGGCTTCACCGTGTCCTTGTCCAGGTCGAGGATGTCCGGGTTCTTGGACGCGGCCTCCGTGGTCTTCCATACGACATCGACCTCGTCGCCCACCTTCGCGGTGGCCGGCGCGGTGATCTCCACCTTGGTGGTGCCCTGCACCGGTGGAAGGCCCGAGATCGCCGGCGGAATGCACTCCGTCTTGTACGCCACATCGGCCGCCTGCGCGGGTCCCGCGCCCAGCAGGATCCCCGCCCCGCCGAGCAGCAGCGAGACCGAGGCCGCGCCCGCTCTCCGTCGTGTGCTGATCACGTGTTTCCTTTCGTCGTCGGGCTGTTCTCTGACGGTGCGGAGAGCTGTCCGGCGGGATCGGTCCCGGCGCCGGGGTCTGTGTCAGGGGTGAACCACGGGAGGGTGGTCGTGTTCGTGGCTGCGTCTTCGGCGGACTTGCCGGACTCGCGGGGCGGCTTCGTACGCGTACGCGGTGTACCTGGCGTACGGGCCGCCTCGTCCGCCGCGACCGCCCCCTGGGGCAGCCGCAACTTCGGCAGTCGTTCGGTGAGTTCGGAGAGCCTGCCGGTGCGGTGGCGGCCCGCCGGGCGGCTGCGTCCGCCACGGCGACGGTTCGGGCGGAGCCTGTCCACCACCGCCATGCCGATACGGAAGACGGCGGCCGGTACGACGACACAGAGCAGGATCCAGAAGACGGTGACACCCCACGGGCGGCCGACGCCCCAGGGCTGCTCGGCGAGGACCTTGCCGCCGAACTTCAGGGAGACGAGGTAGTTGCCGTGCGCTCCGGCCGAGAGTTCGACCGGGAGCTTGATCTGGGCCTTCTTGCCCGGGGCGATGGTGCCGCGCCACTGCTGCTCCTCCCACTGCGGGGCGAACACGCCGTGGGAGGTGCCCACTTGGAAGACCGGGTTCTTGACCGGGGCAGAGCCGACGTTGCCGACGGTGAAGGTGAACTTGCGGGAGGGCGGGGCGCCGAACCAGGTCAGTACGCCGCTCGACCCTTCGAGCTGAGTGTCGGTGAGGACGGAGAGTTTCCCGCCGCCCTGCTGCTTGGGCAGGGCCTCGACCGGGTGGCCCGCGACCTTGAACGCGGCGTCCGCCTGGGCCTTCTCCCCCGTGACCGTGGCCACGTGCACCACGCAGGGGCAGGGCTTCGGGGGCTCGGCCACGGGGAGCTTCTTGCTGAAGGTGCCCTTGCCGTCCGTGGTGACGGCGCGGCCGGTGTCGTTGGCGCAGGAGTTCGTGCCGCCGGGTACGCCCCTGGCCGGGGTGGACTGGCCGCAGACGAGCATCATCAGGAGGGCGTTCGGTCGCCATCCCTCGCCCTTGACGGTGATGTCGCCGCCTTTGCCCGCCTGGGCCTGGGAGAGGGTGACCTTCGGCTTCTCCGCGGCGGTGGCATGGCCTGCCGGGATCAGCAGCACCGCGAACAGCGCCGCCAGCGCGGCGGCGGCTATGTACCTCTTGCTGTTTCGCTTTCGAGTGCCGGGCCGTGGGGGGTTGTGCCCACCCGTTCCGCCGTGCGGAACGCCTGCCCACAACAGAGTGTGGCCGTTCACAGCTGGTCGCCCCTTCCCGTGCTCGATGCCGCCAACTCGCGCTCCACGAAGCCCTGTTCAAGTTCGTCCGGCGGTGGGTCATCCGCCGCCCCCCTGCGTCTGCGCACGAACCAGACGCCCGCCGCCGCCAGGCCGAGCACCCCGGCCCCCACCCCCGCGACCGCTCCCCACGGCACGAAGCGGGCCGATGCCGTCGCCTTGCCGTGGGCTCCGCCCGATGCCGTGACCGTGAGGGTGACCTCGACGGAGTCGAGTGCGGGGGCGTCGGTCCACGGTTCCGTGAGGGTGACCCTGCGGCCGGGGATGAGCTCGACCGGAAGCGTGCGGGGCCCTCGGTCGAGCAGCGGGCCGAAGACGCCGTCCGCGTGGACCTTGAGCCTGGGGGTCAGGATCGTGTTGCCGCGATTGACGACGTCGTACGAGATGCGCCCGGCCTCGGCCTTCACGTGCTCGACCGTCAGCGCGGACAGCGTCGGGCCGCTCACCCGCAGATGCACACGCACCCCGGCGTCACGGCCGCCCTCCCGCGCGACGATCACCCCGGGGTGATCGCCCGGCACCGCCCCCTCGGGGACGCTCACGCTGAACGGCACATCGGCGCGGGTGCGCGGCGGCACCTTCACCTTGCGCTCGGCGAACGTGATCCAGGAGCCGGTGTCGGTCGGCTTGCCTCGCTCAAGGGACAACGCGCCGCCCCGCGTGTTGTCCGCGTCCGCGCCGCTCAGCCGCACCGTGCGCGGCTTCGATCCCGGATTGGTGACCGTCACCGTGTCCTGAAGGACGGATCCGGGCGTGCCCTCCACGTAGAAGTAGGGCCGTCCGTCCTTCGCGGGCCGCGTCCCCCCTCCCGCGGAGGGCGCGACGGACCAGGCTCCGGAGTCGTCGGCGTACACCGGAGCCGACTGCGCCGCGCCCGTCCCCAGTAAGACCACGGCCATGGTGAGAGCACGGGCAACGGACAGCAGCGACGGCATCGGCGGCTCCTGGATCTTCGTACGTGTCGTACGTGATGTACGAGCCGTACGTGATGTACGCGTCGTACGCGGAGGTCGGACGGGGCGTGCGCGGTCACCGCGTCCCTGCGACGCCGCGCACCGCTCCTAGCGCGACCGGGCCGCCTGGTTCCTGCGGGTCAGCCAGAGCGCGCCTGCCGCGCCCGCGAGCAGCACCGTGCCGCCGAGGGTGCCGAGCGCGATCGCGGAGTCCGCGGGTCCGGTCTGCGGGAGCTCGTCGCCGCCGGAGGGAGCACTGGCCGAGCCGCCTGAGCCGCCGTCGTCACTCGATCCGCCGGAGCCGCCGCCCGTGGTGCCCCCGCCGCCCGATCCCTTCACGTCGAGCGAGAGCGAGGCCTTGGGGCTGTTGGACGGTGTGCACGTCGTCGTCGTACCGAGCGCCTTGATGGTCAGGACACCCGCGGTGAAGGTGACCTTGCCGCTCTTCTTCGGCGTGTACGTCCCCGACAGGTCGCTGATCTTGATGGGAGTGTTGGCGGGGATCGCCTTGTCGTTGGGCGCTCCGGAGACCGGCACAGTGCCGCTCTCCGCGCCGCCCAGTTTGATGAGCGCACTCGGCTTCATCGCGCCCTTGCCAAGTTCCACGGGGCTGGAGGAGACGCCCTTCTGGAAGGACATGGTGAGCTTGTAGCCGCTGCCGCTCTTCACGCTCTTGATATCGATCGGCGATACGGCGCCCTTGTTCCCGATGGGCGTCTTGCACTGGTAGTTGACGTCCTGGACCTCGGCCTGCGCGGCGGGGGCGGCCATCAGCACCGCCGAGCCGCCGGCCAAGGCCGTGGCAAGCGCGAGCGCGGCCCTACGTTTTTGGTACGACACCTCGAGTTCCCCTCATGCCGGTCGTGGCGTGCCGCGGTGCGGATTTACTGACGGCACATCAGATTGGGCGCTCAAGGTACGCCCGGGGCCTTGTCGAGGGAAGACAAAGAACGCGCCGGATCTCAGTGATCCGGCGCGCGTACGAACCGTGGGTAACCCAAGGGGGAACTGAGCGGGCACAGCGCATGCGCTGCCCAGGTGTCCTGCGGTGCTGACCGTGCCCTACGCGGGCGCGCTCAGCTCCGCCCACACCGTCTTGCCCGTGACCCCCGGGGTGCGGACGACACCCCAGTCCAGGCAGAGCCGCTGCACGATGAACATCCCGTGCCCGCCGGGGCGACCGGCGCGGTGCGGGGTGCGGGGCGCGGGCTGACCCGCGCCGCGGTCGGACACCTCTATCCGCAGCACCTTGTTGTCGGAGGAGAGCCAGAGCTCGTCGGGACCCTCGGCGTGCAGGCACGCGTTGGTCACCAGCTCGGACACGACGAGGAGGACATCCTCGGCTGCCGCACGCTGGTCGGCGCCCGCCGCGGGCAGCCAGCCCCACGCCTGGAGCGCCTGGCGTGCGAAATCCCGGGCGAGCGGCACTATGCCACTGGCGCCGTTCAGGCTCAGCCTGCGGACCTGGCGCCCCTGACGAACCGTGGCCGCGGCTGCGACCTGGTCCGCGGGAGCGTCCGCGACGACGGTCTCGGACTCCGGACCGCGGTCGCCCGGCGAGCAAGGCCGGGTGGTGCTCATCAGCGCTTCACCTCACCGACAAGAGGACTCTGGACAAGGACCGGGACGAGGAGCGGCAATCCAAGAGAGATCATCGACTGCTCGACCGTTCCTGCTGTTGATTTGGCAACGATTTACTTCCGGTCCGCTGTAGACGGATCCAAGGTCTCTCCTGCCCGGCCGAACCGTGAGAACACCCACTTATTCGACGCGACCTGTGTGACACTGGTAACGCAATGATCACATAGAGACAACTGGCGCGTAACTCTTGCGCACACTCCGTCAACAGGCCGCCCGGTCAGCTGGTCAACGCCGCTTCGAGCGTCTCGTGGACAGTGAAGACCGCGTCGGCTCCGGTGATCTCGAAGACTCGGGCCACCACCGGCTGCATCGCGACCAGATGGACTCCGCCCCCCGCGGCCTCGGCCTTGAGCCGGGCCCCCAGGAGGACGTTGAGTCCGGTGGAGTCCATGAATTCCAGGCGCGAACAGTCGACGACAAGTCGCGAGAACCCGTCATTGAGGCAGGTCTCGAGTGGTTCACGCAACAAATCGGCGGTGTGGTGATCCAACTCACCTGCCGGAGTCACGACGACGCTCGGGCTCTCGGCCCGGACTTCGACCAGAAGCCGGCCACCCTGCGCGCTACCGACTGTCCCGCGGTCCATTCCGTCACTCACTTCCGACCGTCGTGGCTGTTGATGACGCCCCTGAACATTACGCCTTCCGTACGGTCCCGGGTACCCGAACAAGCGCCTGAATTCGGACATTTCGTCGCACAACGCACTTGCAACTGAGTTGTGGAACCGGGTAGGGGTAGAAGAGACAGTAATCAACACGGACGGCTTTGGAGGCGCCGCACACCGCAGTGCACGTATTGGCATCGGCAGCCATATGCCGAGAACGATGGAGGACACCATGTCACCCCGGCTCGACGAATCGCGCACTGACCGAGCGACGTCGACACTCTCACCGAACCGTATAGAGACCGAGATCCCAGGTCCCCGCACGGAAGCCACGCCGGACGAATCGGCCCTGACGACCGCAGCGGAGACGGCAGCCCTTCCCGAGGGGCTCGCCGACCTGCCCGAGATCCCGCCGTACGCAGAGGTGGGGCCGCTGGATGCTAGGGCCCTGTCCAAGACCCTCTTCGAGCGCCTCGAAACGCTCGAGGAAGGCACGCACGAGTACGCGTACGTGCGCAACACTCTCGTCGAACTCAATCTTGCCCTGGTCAAGTTCGCCGCCTCCCGGTTCCGCTCCCGCAGCGAGCCCATGGAGGACATCATCCAGGTCGGCACCATCGGCCTGATCAAGGCGATCGACCGCTTCGAGCTCAGCCGGGGCGTCGAGTTCCCCACCTTCGCGATGCCGACCATCGTGGGTGAGATCAAGCGCTTCTTCCGTGACACGAGTTGGTCGGTGCGCGTCCCGCGCCGCCTTCAGGAACTCCGTCTGGACCTCGCCAAGGCGGGCGACGAACTCGCCCAGCAGTTCGATCGCGCCCCCACGGTGGGCGAGCTCGCCGAGCGCCTGGGCATCTCCAACGACGAAGTCGTCGAAGGCATGGCGGCGTCCAACGCCTACACGGCGAGCTCCCTGGACGCCCAGCCCGAGGAGGACGACTCCGAAGGCGCGCTCGCGGACCGGATCGGCTACGAGGACCACGGGCTCGAAGGCATCGAGTACGTCGAGTCGTTGAAGCCGCTGATCGCCGAACTTCCTTCGCGTGACCGGAAGATCCTGTCGCTGCGCTTCGTCGCCAACATGACGCAGTCGGAGATAGGCGATGAGCTCGGCATCTCGCAGATGCATGTCTCGCGGCTGCTCTCGCGCACACTCGTCAAGCTCCGCAAGGGACTGACCGTCGACGAGTGAGGGGTCTCGCCGCTCGGCGTTTTTGCGGGCCACTGAGTCGCCGCTTCGCGGCGGATTGCTTCCCCACCCACCCACCCGTTTGCCCCGCATCTATTGTGCGCAGGGGCGGCGGGTGGGTTGTTTTCTGCACCCTCGGCTCGGCTACAGGGTCGCCGCCGCCACGGCTGCCTCCGCGTGCAGCCTCGTCGTCGGGAAGACCGGTACCGGGCTGTGCTCCTGCCCGATGAGCAACTCGATCTCGGTGCACCCCAGAATGACCCCCTCCGCTCCGTTCCGTACGAGATCGCCGATGACCTTCTGGTACCCCACTCGAGACTCCTCACGCACCACTCCGAGGCACAATTCCTCGTAGATCACCCGGTGCACGAGCGCGCGCCCCTCCGCATCGGGAATCAGCACGTCGAGCCCGCGCGCGGCAAGGCGCTCCCGGTAGAAGTCCTGCTCCATGGTGAACGCGGTGCCGAGCAGCCCTACGCGCCGCAGACCGCCTCGCAGCACCGCGTCGGCGGTTGTGTCCGCGAGGTGCAGGAACGGCACGGAGAGGGCCTCCTGGACCTGTTCAGCGACCTTGTGCATGGTGTTGGTGCACAGCATCACGAGCTCGGCGCCGGCCGCCTCCACCCCTTTGGCCGCCCGCGCGAGCACCTCACCCGCCTGCGCCCACTCCCCCGCGACCTGAAGCTGCTCGATCTCGGCGAAGTCGACGGAGTACAGCACGCAGCGCGCCGAATGAAGGCCGCCGAGGCGCTCTCGTACGAGTTCATTGAGCAGTCGGTAGTACTCGGCGCTGGACTCCCAGCTCATGCCGCCGATGAGGCCGATGGTCTTCATGGGGTCAGGGTCTCAGGGTGTCAGGGTCGCGCTCGTGGCACAGGCCCTTCAGGCGGG
Source organism: Streptomyces sp. NPDC056486 (assembly GCF_042795295.1). Classification (NCBI taxonomy): domain Bacteria; kingdom Bacillati; phylum Actinomycetota; class Actinomycetes; order Kitasatosporales; family Streptomycetaceae; genus Streptomyces; species Streptomyces sp. NPDC056486. The sequence continues at coordinate 11,930 of NZ_JBHTSF010000152.1, read as the reverse complement.
CAGCGCCACGCCGTGGATGACCGCCGGGCCGTAGTCCACGCCCTCCAGCGCGAGGGCCAGGGCCAGCCGCCGTTCCGTCTGAAGCAGGCAGCGTTCGGCGGCGCGGTAGTAGGGCCGCGCGAGGGGGATGCCGCTGACGTCGATGGGGCGGTCCTCGGCGACCTCACGTGCGTATGGGCTGCGGGGGCGGAGGCGGGGGCGAGGTTGGGGTTGGGGTTGGACGCGGGGCTCGGGGTTCGGCGGCCTCGGCGTCGGCGGCTTTTCCGTGGCGGCGTAGGCCCGGCGCGTACCCGTGCCGGGCAGGAGCCGGGCGAGGAGACGTCGCAGCACCTATCCCTCCCCCAGCTCGCACCAGACGGTCTTGCTGTCCGGCCCCTGCTCCACGCCCCAGCGCAGCGAGACCGCGTCCAGCAGGGCCAGGCCACGGCCCGTCTCGTCGTCGCTGCCCGCCCTTCGGAGCAGGGGCCAGGCACGGGGGTCGGGATCGGTGACCGCCACGCGGATCCGGCCCTGCGCGCCGCTGAGGCGGACGGTCACGGGCGTTCCCTCGCCGAGGTGCCGGATCACGTTGCTGAGCAGTTCGCTGACGCAGAGTTGTACGTCGGGGTGTGGGCTGCCGTGCGGATGCTCGCTCAGGGTGCGGCGGAGTTCGGGGACCGCCTTGGGCACTGCGAGCAGGGAGAGTTCGAAGTCGGGGGTGGGGGCAGGGGTTGAGGTGGAGGTGGGGGCGGGGTCTGGCATGGAGGTACGCCTTCCGTGCGCTCTGTGATGTTTCGGTCACACAGTGCTGTGGCTCGGCGTAACGTGACAGGGGTTTGGGTTGCGCACGGTAACTGGCAAATGGCGGTGGTGGGTTGTGCCTTCTCGTAAGGATCCCGACGCGTCGGCGAGCGTTCCGGCCTTCTACGGCGCGGAGTTGCGATTCAAGAGGGAGGCAGCGGGCCTCACCCTCGAACGGCTGGCCGAGGGCAGCTACCGGGGCGTGCCCTTCCTCAGCCAGATCGAGCGCGGCGAGCGCCGCATGCCGCTCGACCTGGCCCATCACGTCGACGAGAAGCTTGAGACGGACGGCTTTTTCCAACGCCGTTGTGAAGATGCGCGCAGGGCCCGCCAGGGCGGTCACGCCGAGTACTTCGCGGATGTCGCGGAGATGGAGCGGTACGCGGAGAGCATCGAGGAGTGGGCACCGATGCTCGTCCCCGGCTTGTTGCAGACACAGGCGTACGCGGAGAACGTCGTACGGACCTCATTGCCCTGGCTGCGGCAGTACACCGTGGAGAAGCAGGTCACCGCGCGCATGGAGCGGGCGGAGCTGTGGGAGCAGGAGGTGCCCCCGGCTTTCTGGGCGATCCTGCACGAGTCGATGGTCCGCAGGCCGCTTCTGCCACCAGGGCAGATGGCGGGCCAACTGGACCGCATCCTGACAGTGGTCCGGTCCGTGCAGGGCGTTTTGCAGATCCTTCCGGAAACGGCAGCAGCCCACCCCTTCATGATGGGCATGACCAAGGTCATGACCTTCCCTGACGCCCCTCCCGTCGTGTACACGGAGGGCCTCCACAGCGGCCAACTCATCGACTATCCGCCGCTCGTGAAGGACTACCGTAGGTCGTACGATCTGCTCAGGGCCGCCGCGCTACCACCTGAGGCGTCCCTCGCCATGATCGAGGCAGCGGCAGAGGATTATCGAAATGGCAAGCATCCAGATTGACTTGAGCTCGGCGCTCTGGCGCAAGAGCAGCTACAGCAACGGCTCCGGCGGCGACTGCATCGAGGTAGCCGAACACTTCCCCGGCGCCGCCCACTGGCGCAAGAGCAGCCACAGCAACGGCGACGGCGGCGACTGCGTCGAGGTAGCCGACGGCCTCCCCGGTGTCGTCCCCGTCCGGGACTCCAAGGCGCCGCACGGGCCCGCCCTCGTGATCCCAGCGTCCGCGTGGGCCCCCTTCATCAGCGCCGTCATGAAAGGCGAACTGGCCGCCTGAGTAGCCGAACACTCCCCAGCCACCGCCCACCGCCAACCGGCGAAAGAGCAGCAACGGCGACGGCGGCGAGTGCGTAGAGGTAGCCCGTGACCTCACCCGGCCTCATCCTCATCCGCGACTCCAAGACGCGCCGCACGGGCCCGCTCTCGTGATCCCCGCGTCCGCGTGGGCCCCCTTCGTCACCGCCGTCACGCAGGGCGAGCTCTGATCAGCTCCGCCGGCTGGGCACGAGGTCAGGCGGAGTCAGTTGCCGGTCCGGCTCCTCGTACTGGTCGACGGAGCGATAAGCACGCTCCTGCGATGGGTCGGGGAAGCGGGCGCAGGGGCTGCGGCCGAGGCCGGTGACCTCCTTGAAGTCTGAGTCCCAGTGGATCGTCAGGTGGTAGCCGTCCTTGTCGGCGATCACGCTGAAGTTCTGCTTGTTGATGGATTCGCTCCAGTCGACTTCCCAGCCGTTTGCCGCGAGGTGGTCCTCCAGGCGGCGGAAGGCGGGCCGCACCCCGGAGTCGTTCTTCCTGACGGCGGTCCAGGTGTGATGGATGTTGTAGACACCGTCAAGAGGCTCGTCCTCCATGGCCTCCAGGCCGTCGGGGTAACACTCGCCCGTCGAGGCGGAGTTGTGGGAGTGGTGTTCAGCGGGGTCCTCCGGGCCGGACCGCGGCTTCAGCACGGGCCCGAGATCCAGTACGCGGTAGGCGTCCTGGTTGTCGGCCGCGATACGCCGCAACATTTCCGGCGGCGGCTCGCTGTCGTACTGCTCCGGCCAGCCGTACATCAGGAAGCAGGCGCCGCCGAACAGCGCCGCCACTGGTGTGACCAAGAGGGCGATGATCCAGCGCCGTCTGCGGTTGGGCGCGGAGGCGGGCTCGGGTGCAGTCATGGACGTCACCGTAGGCAGTCCTTCGCCGATGCAGATCCGTACGGATACTCACATCGGCCCTGCGTATCCGGGTACCGGCTCAGGCAAGCAGCGCCCGCCCTGCTGCCATGAGCCGTGCTGCCCTTGATCGATAGGCTTGCTTCGCGCACGTGTTACGTCCGGTGATCCTGGAGGTGCCTCATGGCCGTCGAATGGGTTCGGCTCAAGCTTGATCTGGATGCGTTCGACGATGCCCGGTTCGAGCCCTACCTCCGGAGCTGTCGGCAGACCGGTGTCGAGTTCACGACCATGGCAGCTGTCGGCGACACCGCTGAACATCGGCGTGCGCTCTACGACTTGAACAAGACGTGTGCCGCCGACATCCCGGAGCGCGGGGAGTTCTACACGTACGACGAGTACGTGGCCCAACGCGTCGAGACCCCCACCTTCGATCCCCGAGGCGTCGTTCTCGCTCTGGACGGCGAGTCATGGATCGGCATGGCGACTACGTCCATTCAGCCCGAAGGGCACGCCTTCAGCGAGATGACCGGGCTGCTGGCAAGCCACCGCGGAAAGGGAATCTCGCTGGCCATGAAGCTTCTGGCCATCCGCTTCGCGCGCTCTCAAGACGCGCGCCTGCTGCGGACAATCCATCACCCTGCCAACACGGCGGCCATCGGCATGAACCGGCGGCTCGGCTTCGTCGATGACGGACCACACGTCTCGACCGTGTGACGGGTTCGCGGAGACGGGCTGAGCCTCTCGGCCTATCGATGCCGGTCAGGGCCGGTTCTCGGCGGCCGCCATGGCCGCGTCGACGCAGGCGTGGTGGGGCATGCCCAGGAGTATGGCCGCTGTGTGGGTGCGGCTTCCGGGGGCGATGACGAGGCAGGCCGTCTGCTCCGAGATGAGGCGGTCGATGACGGCGAAGCCCGCGCTGTCGAGATAGAGCACGTTGCTCAAGTCGAGTACGAGAGGGCGCGGGCCGGGCAGCGCGCCGACCTCCGTACCGAAGTCGGCCGCATTGGTGATGTCGATCTCGCCGGTGACCTTGATGACGGGCATGCTTTCGCCGCCTTCTTGCCCTGCGCGGGCGGTGCGCAAGGCGTACGTGGACGCGGTCATGGGGTTGCTCCCCTGGATGTGGAATGCGCCCCCGGAACGGGACTTCGCCGGTGGTGCATGGTGACGCGTGTTCCTCTGCTCGAGCGGACGGTCTGGACATGTTCACTGAGGCCGTTGATCAACGTCAGACCGCGTCCGCGCGTCGCCTCTCGGCGGCTCGCCGATGAGTCGCCGCTCCAGCGGCCGGGGTCCGAGACGGTCGTCGAGACCATCTCCTCGTCGGCGAAGGCCTCGACGGAGATGATGTTCGCCGGGTTCGCATCGCTGCCGTGCTCGATGGCGTTGCCCACCGCCTCGCCGACCGCGAGCAGCACATCGTGCTGGAGCGTCTCGGACAGGCCCAGGGCGGCGAGCCACGCGCGCAGGCGATGGCGCAGATCCGGCACGTGTGTGGTGGCCGCGGGGATCGCGGTCACGAAGCTGCTCGGGGTGATTCCCGACGGCCGCAGTGCGAGCACGGCGACATCATCGGTGTAACCGCCCTGCGGCGTAAGGGAGCTGAGCAGTTCGGCGCAGATCGACCCGACCGGCAGGTCGCGGTACAGACCGGCCGCGGCGGCGAGCCGGGCGAACCCGTCGTCCAGCGACTCTTCCCGGCGTTCGATGAGACCGTCGGTGTACATGATGAGCAGGGAGCCCGGTGGGAACTCGGCGAGGTCCGCGGGGCCGAGTTCATGGGATGTGGAGGTGGCCAAGGGCGGGCATCGGCCCTGATCGAGGTAGCGGGGGGCGCCGGTGGGCGGGATCAGCAGGGGGTAGGGGTGACCGGCGCAGGCGTAGTTGATCGTGTGGGCCCGGGAGTCGACCACGGCGTAGCCGACGGTGGAGCAGGCCGCGCCCGGCACGGCGGACGCGTACTTCTGCAGGAGTCCGAGCACGGAGTGGGGGTCCGCAGCCGACAGGGCCGAGACGGTGGTCGCGCTGCGCAGCTTGCTCATCACCGTGGCGGCGGAGAGGCCGTGGCCGACGACGTCCCCGACGGACACCGCGACGCGCGCCGGGTCGTCGAGGGGCGTGACGAGGTACCAGTCCCCGCCCACCCGCATGGCTTCGGCCGCGGGCTCGTACAGCGCCGACACCACGGCGGCGGGAGACCGCCGGTCCAGGTCGAGGAGCTGGTCCTGGAAGTCGGTGGCGATGCGACGCTCGCGCTCCGCGCTGCGCACGCGGTCGACGGCCGTCCAGGCCGTCGCGGCGAGCCCGGTGAACGTCTCCACATCGGCGGAGTCGAAGGGGCACGGTTCGGGCCAGAGAAACGCCACCGCCCCCTGGACGGATCCGGCCGCGTCCTTCAACGGGTGGACGAGTGCGGCGCGGACACTGCCTTCCGCGTCGCGGGCAAGGACCTGGTAGCGCGCGTCGGCCGCCGCGGTGTCGGGGATGATCATCGGCTCGCCCGAGCGGATCACGTCGGTGAGAGGGATCGGCGCGTCGAGGGCGACCGTGTGGTAGCGATCGCGCAGCTCGGCCGGGACCGCTCCGGCGTAGTGGATGCGGATCTGGCCGAGCTCGTGGTCCGGCAGGGCGAGGGCGGCGGCGCCGGCCTTCAGCGAGCTGCCCGGGGCGGCGAGGAGGGCGTGGAGGATGTCCTCGATCGAAGTGGCCGCGCTCAGCCGCCCGGAGGTCTCGGCCCGCGCCGTGGCCTGGCGCGTCCGGTCCTCGCTCCGCTCCCGCTCGACGCGCTCGCGCTCGGCGGCGGTGACGCGCGCGGCGACCCGGTCGAGCAGGTCGGCTGAGCGGAACGGCTTGGGGAGGTAGTCGTCGGCGCCGCTGGCGAAGCCCTCGCCCGCCGCCTCCTCGCCCGCACGGGCGGAGAGCATCAGGACGGGAATCGACGCCAGTTGGGGGTCGGCACGGACGGCGGTGACGAACTCGAACCCGTCAAGGGCGGGCATCATCACGTCGGTCACGATGACGTCGGGACGGTGCTGTCGGACACCGCGAAGTGCGGCTGCCCCGTCACCGAAGGCGACGGTGTCCCACCGGGCCGAAAGGACGCGCTTCAGGTGTGCGCGCATGTCGGCGTTGTCGTCGGCGATGAGGACCAGGCCGCGCGGCGGCACGTCCATGCTGGAGGCGGTGGGGTCGTCGAACCTGTCCGGGGTTTCCTCGTCGTGGCCGAGCCACTGCAACGCCTCCGCGACGAAGGGGTTGTCGCTGTCGGATCGTGGTGCGGGCAGTGCGGTGACGCCGCGGACCGTGCGCTCGTCCTCCGTGACCGGCGGGAGCTGGACGGTCACGGTGGTGCCGACGTCGAGTTCACTGGTGAGCTCCACCGTCCCCTCGTGCAGCTCCACAAGGCCGCGTACGAGGGAAAGGCCGATCCCGCTGCCTTCGACGCTGCGGCCGCGGGTGTTGCCCGCGCGGTAGAACCTGTCGAACAGTTTGCCGATGTCTTCCCCGGCGATTCCCGTGCCGGTGTCACTGACCCGGAGGCCGACGGCCTTGTCCTCGATCTCGGCGACCCGCACCGTGATGGTGCCCGCGAAGGTGAACTTGACCGCGTTGGACAGCAGGTTGAGCACCACCGTCTCCCACATGCCGACATCGACGTCCGCGATCACGTGGTCGCACCTGATGACCAGTTCGACCCCGGCCTGATCGCACAACTCCGTGAAGGAGGAGGCGATCTGCGCGGTCAGCGCGCCGAGGTCGACCAGGGTGCGCACCGGGGCGGACCGCCCGGCCTCGGCGCGCGAGAAGTCAAGGAGGGAGTTGACGAGGCGTAGCAGCCGTTGTGCGTTCCGGCGAGCGGTGCGCAGCCGGTCCGCCTGTGCCGACTCACCGGGAATCTGTTCCAGGGCGTCATCGAGCGGTCCGAGCAGCAGCGTCAAGGGTGTGCGGAACTCGTGGCTGACGTTGGTCAGGAACACCGTCTTCGACCGGTCGAGCTCGGCGAGGAGGTCGGCGCGTTCCCGCTCGCGCTGGTACGAGGTCGCCGTGGCGAACGCCGCCGACAACTGGTCCGCGAGCAACCGGCAGAACCCCCGGTACTGGTCGTCGAGCGGCTGGCGCGGATTGAGGCCGATCACCACGGCCCCCATCGGCACGCCCTCGTCCTGCGCCGAATCGGAGACGGGGAGCACCAGGGCCTGCTCCGGGCACGACCCGGCTTCGAAAACCGACGCGAGCGAGGGCAGCGACGCGCCCAGGCCCGTCACCAGCGGCATTCCCGGACTGGACGCCACAGCCCCGGGCGCCTCTGCCGGTGCGGGAGGCAGCAGAGCTTGCAGGGAGCGTGGCAGCAGTCCGTCCACCCGCGGCGTGCACTGGCTGAGGCGGCTGACGCGCGCGTCGGGATCCTCCACGTACACGGCGAGGAACGGCAGGTCCCTGTCGTGCTCCGCGCAGGCCTCCACCGCGGCGAGGGCGGCGTCCTCCACCGTGCGGGCCTCCATCAGCGCCGCACCCACGGTGTTCAGGATGCTCAGCCGCCGCTGCCCGAGCACGCGCTCCGTGGTCTCGGTGACCGCGCAGAACACGCCGTCCACATCGCCGGCTGCGGTGATGATCGGGCCGTAGCTGAACGTGAAGTACCGCTCCTGCGGCTGCCCCGCGGTGACGATCGGCAGCATCAGGTCGCTCGACCAGGTCGCCTCGCCCGTCTCGATGACCCCGGCGAGCATGGGTTCGATGGGCTCCCAGATGTCCCACCACACGTCACGGCCCCGCTCGGCGAACGCCGCAGGGTGCTTCTCGCCCAAGGGGGCGATCATGTAGGCGTCGTTGTAGACGAGGAACAGATCCTCGGCCCCCAGCCACAGCACGATCGGGAACCGTGACGTCAGCCCCACCGCGACCACGGCGCGCAGTTCCTCGGACCACGTGGACGGCGGCCCGAGTGGATGGGAGCTCCAGTCGTAGGCGGCGAACAGCCGCCCCATCTCACCGCCGAGCCGGGCGGCCGTGGCCAGATCAGGTGGAATCTCAGGGAACTCCGGAAGCTCATGGTCCATCACGCAGCACCTTCGAGCGAGCACCTGCAGGCGAGCGCCTGCAGGTCGAGCACCTTCAACTCACTCGATTCTGCCCGGGCATCGGCCCCTCAGACAGGGGCGTCAGCGCACACGTTTCGGTGAAACGCGCGCCCCCCGCTGCCAGACCTCGGTGACCAGAGGGACGCCGGGACGGTAGGCGAGATGGACGTGGCTCGGGGCGTCCAGGAGCGCGAGGTCGGCGCGGGCGCCTTCGCGTACGACGCCGATGTCCGTGCGGCGCAGGGCCGCGGCGCCGCCCGCCGTGGCCGACCAGATCGCCTCGTCCGGGGTCATGCCCATGTCCCGTACGGCCAGGGCGATGCAGAAGGGTACGGAGGACGTGAAGGACGACCCCGGGTTGCAGTCCGTGGAGAGGGCCACCGTCGCGCCCGCGTCCAGGATGCGGCGGGCGTCGGGCCACTCGGCGCGGGTGGAGAACTCGGCGCCGGGGAGGAGGGTCGCCACCGTGTTGCTGTTCGCGAGGGCGTCGACGTCCGCGTCCGTGAGGTGGGTGCAGTGGTCCGCCGACGCCGCGTCCAGCTCCACGGCGAGCTGTACGCCGGGGCCGTAGGAGAGCTGGTTGGCGTGGATGCGGGGGTGCAGGCCCTTCGCCTTGCCCGCCGTCAGGATCGCGCGGGCCTGGTCGCCGTCGAACGCGCCCTTCTCACAGAAGACGTCGATCCAGCGGGCGTGGGGTGCGCAGGCCGCCAGCATGTCGCCCGTGACCAGTTCCACGTACGCCGCCGGGTCCTCCGCGTAGTCCGGGGAGACGATGTGCGCGCCCAGGAACGTGACTTCGTCCGTGTGGCGGGCCGCGATGCGCAGGGCCCGGGCCTCGTCCTCGGTGTTGAGGCCGTAGCCCGACTTCGTCTCGAAGGTGGTCGTGCCCTGGTGGAGGGCCTCGCGGAGGTACTGGGTGAGGTTCGCCTCCAGCTCGGCGTCCGTAGCGGCTCGGGTCGCTGCGACTGTGGTGCGGATGCCTCCGGCGGAGTAGGCGCGGCCCGACATGCGGGCGTTGAACTCCTGGGTGCGGTCGCCCGCGAAGACGAGGTGGGAGTGGGAGTCGACGAAGCCGGGGATGGCCGCGTGGCCCTGGGCGTCGTGGGTCGCGTCCGCTGCGGGCGCCTTTGCGGCGGGGCCTACCCAGGCGATGGTTTCGCCGTCCAGGACGACGGCGGCGTCCGTGAGGAGACCCAGGGGGGTTCCGTCGCCCTGGGCGGGGTCGTTCGTTACGAGGCTGGCGATGTTGGTGATGAGGGTGGTGGGCATGCGTCATCTCCGTGGGGGCTGGGGGGTTGGACGGGTTTCTTTCCCCAACCCCGCCCCTTCCCAAAAACCCGCTCGGCGCGGGGGCCCTGTGCCTTGTGCGTGCCGTCATCACCGGCTCCGCCGAGTTCGTCCTCAAACGCCGGACGGGCTAAATCTTCTGGGGGCGGGGTTGGGGAAAGGTTCAATCTCGCAGCGCCGCCACCGCCTCCGCCAATGCCCCCGCCACATCGGGGATCAGCGCGTGCTCCCCGTCCCGTACGACATGGCGGCCCCCGACCACCGTGTGGCGGACATCCGCCGCCGTCGCCGCGAACACCGCCGCCTCGGCGGCAAGCCGCGGCACGGGGCCCGCCGTGCGGACGGAGTCCAGCGCGACCGTCGCGAAGTCGGCGAGGGCGCCCGCCTCGATCACGCCCGCATCCGCCCAGCCGAGCGCCGCATGCCCATCGGCGGTAGCCGCCCGCAGCAGCGCCGCCGCCGTCCAGTGGCCCCGCGTGTGCGAGCGCAGGCGCTCGTTCAGTTCCATCGCGCGGGCCTCTTCGAGGATGTCGATGACCGCGTGGCTGTCGCTGCCCAGGGAGAGGGGGCTGCCCGCTCGTTGCAGGCGGACCGCGGGGCCGATGCCGTCCGCCAGGTCCCGCTCCGTCGTCGGGCACATGCACGTGCCCGTCGTCGTACGGCCGAGGAGCGCGATGTCCTCGTCCGTGAGGTGCGTGTTGTGGACCCCGGTGGTGCGGGGGCCGAGGACCCCGTGGTCCGCAAGCAACCGCGTAGGCGTGCGGCCGTGCACCGCCAGGCACGCCTCGTTCTCCGCCTTCTGCTCGGAGAGGTGCACGTGGAGGGGGGCATGGCGGGCTGAAGCCCACTCCGCCACCGCGCCCAACTGCCGTGCCGGGACCGCCCGTACGGAGTGGATAGCCGCGCCGATCCGGGCGTGGTCGCGGTCCTTCAGGGCCGATGCCCGTTCCGCCCACGCCTCCGTCGTACCGTCGGAGAAGCGCAGCTGGTGGCGGTTCGGGGGCTCGCCCCGGGTCTCCGTCAGGAGACCGGATGCCACGTACGCCGTGTCCAGGAGCGTGATGCGGATGCCCGCGTCCGCTGCCGCCTCGATCAGCGCCTCGCCCATCGCGTTGGGGTCCGCGTAAGCCGTGCCGCCCGGCGCGTGGTGCAAATAGTGGAACTCGCCCACCGTCGTGATGCCCGCCAGAGCCATTTCCGCGTACACCGCGCGTGCGAGCGCGTGGTACGTCTCCGGCGTCAGGCGGTCCGCCACCGAGTACATGACCTCGCGCCACGTCCAGAACGTGCCCGAGCCCACCTGGACCGTGCCGCGCAGGGCCCGGTGGAAGGCGTGCGAGTGGGCGTTGGCGAGGCCGGGGAGCGTCAGGCCGCGCAGCACCGTCGCGCCCGGCGGTGGCGTCTCCACGTCCTTGCGGACGGCCGTGATGCGGTCGCCCGTCACCTCCACCGCCACGCCCGGCTCGACGTTCGTGTCGAGCGAGGCGTGCTCCAGCCAGTAGGTGGCCGCCTTTTCCGAATCCGTCTTCAGCTGCACGCAAGACCTTCCAGTACGTCGGCCAGTGCGGTCACCCCTGCGACGCAGTCGTCCTCGGCGGCGAACTCGGCCGGGGAGTGCGAGATGCCCGTGGGGTTCCGTACGAACAGCATGGCGGTGGGGATCGATCCGGACAAAATACCTGCGTCGTGTCCGGCGCCCGTACCGAGGACGGGCAGGCTCTTTTCCTTGCCGGAGCCGAGGATCGTGCCCAGCTCGTCCCGCAGCGCGTGCTCGAACTCGACCACCGGCGTGAACGACTCGCGTACGACATCCAGGTCGATGCCGTGCCGGTCCGCGTACTCGCGGGCCGCCTTCTCGATGCCCGTCACGACCGTGTCGAGGGTGGATTGGTCGGCCGCCCTGGAGTCCAGCCAGCCCCTGACCAGGGACGGGATCGCGTTGACGCCGTTCGGTTCGACCGCGATCTTGCCGAAGGTCGCCACCGCGCCCGCGAGTTCCGCCTCCCTGCGGGCCGCGAGGACCGTCTCCGCGTACGACAGCATCGGGTCGCGGCGGTCCACCAGGCGGGTGGTGCCCGCGTGGTTGGCCTCGCCCTTGAAGTCGAAGCGCCAGCGGCCGTGCGGCCAGATGGCGGAGGCGATCCCGATCGGGTCGCCGGACAGGTCGAGCGCGCGGCCCTGTTCCACGTGCAGTTCCACGAACGCGCCGATACGGGCGAGGCGTTCGGGGTCGGGGCCGATCGCCGACGGGTCGTAGCCCGCCGCTTCCATCGCCTGCGGGAGCGTGACCCCGGACGCGTCCGTCAGCTCGTACGCCTTCTCGCGCGTGAGCTGTCCCGCCGTCAGGCGCGAGCCCACGCAGGCGAGGCCGAAGCGGGCGCCCTCCTCGTCGCCGAAGTTGGTGATGGCGAGGGGGCGGCGGAACGACACCTTCCGTGCGCGGAGTTCGTCGAGCGCCGCGAAGGACGTGACGACCCCGAGCGGGCCGTCGAAGGCGCCGCCGTCCGGGACGGAGTCCAGGTGGGAGCCGGTGACGACCGCGTCGCCCCGGGTCGGGTCGCCGAGCCAGGCCCACTGGTTGCCGTTGCGGTCGACCTCGTAGTCGAGGCGGCGCGCCTCGGCCTGCGCCTGGAACCAGAGGCGGCACTCGGCGTCGGCGCCGGTCCAGGCGTAACGGCGGTAGCCGCCCGAGGCGTCGCG
>NZ_JBHTSF010000151.1:0-21035 GCF_042795295.1 Streptomyces sp. NPDC056486 | reverse complement strand
CCATGAAGGGATTCAGCCCGGCCGGCGTTCGTGTGCTACTTCGCGTCCTCTTCGTCGATCCCCAAGCCCGGCAGCAAGCCGGGAAGGATGGGGGGCACCGTGACGTCCGGCTTGGTCGGCGGGGACTCCTTTTCGGGGGCGTCGCCGTCCGACGGGCTGCTCGGGGTCGTGTCGGACTTCGGGGGGTCCAGGAGGCCGCCCGTGTTTCCGCCGAGCAAGCCGTCGCTCTCGCCCTTGTCCGGTGCCGACGGGTGGGGTTCGCCCTTGTCGGCGCTGGAGCCGTCCCGCGGCGATGAGTCCGGGGCCGAGGGACTGTCCGGGGCCGAGGAGCCGGAGGAGCTGCCCTGGCTCGGACGGCCGGGGGCGTCGCTCTTGTCCGGGGTGCGGGGGAACAGGGAGCGCAGGGGCTCCACTTCCTGGTCCATCGCGTCGAAGACCGAGTTCACCTGCTCGCCCACGTCGCCGAGCTGGACGGGCAGCCTGCTCTGCAGGTCGCGCCAGCTTCTGCGGTGGGACTCGGAGAAGGCGGACAGGGTCTGCATGGGACCGAGCGAGCCGTCCCGCTCGTACGCCTCGTGCAGCAGGCGGTGGCCCTCCGTGGCGTCGTGCCGCATGCCGGAGAGCGCACGCCTGATCTCGCCCAGGGATTCGTGGTCGAGGTCGCCGGAGCGGCCCCGCTCCATCAGGCGACGGGCTTCGTTCAGGCGTGTCGAGGCGTGGTCGAGATAGATCCCGCCCTTGTCGCTCTCGCCGTCGGCCATGCCGAGCTTGAGGTCCTCCATGCCGCGCTTCAGGCCGTACAGCGAATCGCCCGGCAGCGCGTCGGAGCTGGCCGCGGCCACTCCGCTGAACGCCCCCGCGGCCACGCCGACGGTGAGCCCGCCCGCGGCGATGCCCTTCGACAGCCTGGAGCGTGGCTTCAGTTTGCGCAGTCCCGTGGCCCGATGGGCGCCCTTGCGGGACCGCTGTTCGGGCACCGAGGTGCCGATGTTCCCAGCGCCCGCGGCCGTGCCCTCAAGGAGCATGGCTTCCATGGCGGCTACGAGCTGGGCCCGCTGGACCACTTTGACCTCGGGATCCAGCTCCGGCTTCGGCAGCTCGCCGAGTTCGGTCGCGAGGGTCAGCATCCGGTCCGGGGCCGTCTGTTCGGACGGTCCGGAATCGGGTGTGACGGAACCTTCGGACTGCTCGGCCGCCGGGTCCTGGTCGGATCGCTCCTCCAGGTCCTGGGCGAAGGCGTTCGCCCGCCGGTGTGCCGATACGTTCGCGATCACTGGCGGCACCTCCTCTCGTCATGACGATCGACTCCCTAGGGGGTCCTGAGGGTTGCACGACCTGAGCACTTCCACACGATCGAGTGAGCGGAGGTGTTCAGCGGCGACCACAGGGAGCCTGCATCCCGCACAACGAGCGTCGCGGCACTTGGGTTACGGACGGAGGATGATCGGACCGCCCAAATTCCGTGACGGCCATCTGGCCGCCACGGAGGGTGAGTTGAACACTCCGCACGGCTACAGAGGGCTATCGACGGTGTGCGGTGCTAGCGCGCGTCGTCCGGCAGGAGCCGGGCCAGTGTGCGGACCGCGCGGTACTGGAGGGTCTTGATCGCGCCCTCGTTCTTGCCCATCACCCGAGCGGTCTCGGCGACCGAGAGGCCTTGCAGGAAGCGCAGGGTCACGCACTCCTGCTGCTGGGGGTTGAGGCGTCGCACGGCATCGAGCAGTGCGGCATTGGAGAGGGACTCCAGGACGGAGTCCTCGGGGCTGCGCTCGACCTCGTTGGCGTCGAGCATTTCGCCGGTGGTCACTTCGAGACGGAATCGGCTCGATTTGAAGTGGTCGGCGACTAGATTGCGGGCGATCGTGACAAGCCAGGCGCCGAAGTCGCGGCCCTGCCAGGTGAACGTGCTGATGCGGCGCAGGGCGCGCAGAAAGGTCTCGCTCGTGAGGTCTTCGGCGGTCGCTTTGCCGCCGACGCGGTAGTAGATGTAGCGGTAGACCGTGTCGCTGTACTGGTCGTAGAGACGGCCGAAGGCGTCGGACTCGCCCGCTTGGGCGCGTTCGACGAGGTCCATCATGCGGGCGCTGTCGCTGTCCGCGGCGGGACGGCGGTGGGTGGGGGTTGAGGTGGCGGTAGAGGCGGAACGAGCCCGTCTGCTGACCGCCGCGCCGCTGTCCGCCAGGGCATAGACGGGCCCGGCGGGTGTGGGGACGGCAAATGCGGGGACGGCGGGGCCGGCGTACGCGGTGGGGACGAAGCCGCGCAAGCGGTCGGCGACCGTTGCGCGCAGCGTAGCCAGGCCCGAGGCGTCAACCCCGACGTGTGGGTACACGGGACTCCCAGAGGCAGAGCTTCCATCACGTGCAGTGCGGAACCGTTCACCCGTCGTAGCGACGTGTGGGGTCCGTAATGCGTCTGAGGAGAATAACGCTTCGTACAGGCAGCACTACACCCAGTTGCTCAAATCACCGATTACGTCGCTTCTGTAGCCGGTCGATGCCCGTTCAAGTAGCGGACAGTGATCGTTTGTTGATCGAAATGGTTCACATTCCGGCTAAGCGCGAGGCGTGTTGTGGTCGGGTGCTACCAACGTGACTGGCGGGAGCCCGGGCGGGGTAGGACCGAGAGAATGTTCAGTGGCGGCGGCGGTGCAGGGCGATGGCCGCGGCCGTACCGCCTGCGAGCGCGCCGACGCCCGCCGCGGCCGGGATGCCGACCTTGGCGGCCTTGCGGCCGGTGCGGTAGTCCCGCAGGCGCCAGTCCCGCTCCCGTGCGTGCTTGCGCAGTTTGGCGTCAGGATTGATCGCGTACGGATGCCCGACGAGCGAAAGCATCGGGATGTCGTTGTGCGAATCGCTGTATGCCGCACAGCGGGCCAGGTCCAGGCCCTCACCCGAGGCGAGCGCTCGGACCGCCTCGGCCTTCGCCGGGCCGTGCAGGGGTTCGCCGACGAGCTTTCCCGTATAGACGCCGCCCATGGACTCGGCGACCGTGCCGAGCGCGCCGGTCAGGCCGAGGCGGCGGGCGATGATCGTCGCCGTCTCCACCGGGGCGGCCGTGACGAGCCAGACCTTCTGGCCCGCGTCGAGGTGGGCCTGGGCCAGGGCGCGCGTCCCCGGCCAGATGCGCTCGGCCATGTACTCGTCGTAGATCTCCTCGCCGATGGACATCAGCTCGGCGACCCGGTGGCCCTTGACGATGGACAGGGCGCTGTCGCGGGCGTCCTGCATGTGCTCGGGGTCCTCGACACCGGCGAGCCTGAACCACGCCTGCTGCCAGGCGAATCGGGCCAGCTCCTGGCGCTCGAAGAACTTCCGCTTGTAGAGGCCGCGGCCGAAGTGGAAGATCGCGGCGCCCTGCATCACGGTGTTGTCGAGGTCGAAGAAGGCCGCGGCCTTGTCGTCGCCGACGACAGGGAACTCGGGCTCCTCCGGTTCATCGGGCGCGGCCTGAGCCGCCAGATCGTCCAGTGCCTCCAGTTCCTGGGAGGACTTGCGCGCTGCCTCAGCCGAGGCCTCGCCTGCCAACACGCTCCGCGCGGTGGCGGAGCGCCTACGGGGTGTGAGCCATCCGAGAGCGGCCATGTCGTGAGCATAGCTAGTTCGTTCGGTCGTTCCGGAGTCGGCAGGATTCGACGCTGTGAACTCTCCGCGACCGCACCGTTAAACAGGCGGGCGATCAGGCGGGCCGCGCGGCGCGTCGAGGGGGCGAGAATGGTGCCATGAGCCCGATTTTTCGCCGTACGGAGAAGAAGAAGCCCCAGGACCGGACGGTCACCTTGATCGGTAAGCCCGGCTGTCATCTGTGCGATGACGCACAGCTGGTGATCGAGAAGGTCTGCGGCGATCTTGGGGTCGCCTGGGAGAAGAAGGACATCACGCAGGACGAAGAGCTCAACCGCGCCTACTGGGAACAGATTCCGGTGGTTCTGGTGGACGGTGAGCAGCACACCTTCTGGCGCGTTGATGAAGATCGACTGCGCCGCGAGCTCGCTCCGTAGTCCGAATCGAGACTGACTGAGTAGTCCAAGTGGCCCGAATGGTCCCTTAGGATCGTGGGCGGTTTGGTCTCGGGGGCGATGATCGTGAGGAGAGTGTGCGGTTTTGCCCCCTTCAACTGAGCAATGCCGCCGCCTGCGCGCCGGTTCCAGGGAAGCGCGCCGGGGGCGCGTGACCCCGGTCACGTTGGCCGGGCAAATCGGACACCATCTTTGTGCACGCGTTCACAAAGACATAGCCTGCATTGGACGGGGCGGTCTGGGGACGTGTGACCGCCTGCAGCCCCGCTCTACCCGCAGGAGCACCGTGGCAACTGGCCGAACTCACCGACCGGCGACCCGCAGCCGAGGGATTCCCGAGGCCACCGTCGCCAGGCTTCCGCTGTACCTCCGAGCCCTCACCGCACTGTCGGAGCGCTCGGTGCCCACGGTCTCCTCCGAGGAGCTCGCGGCCGCCGCGGGGGTCAACTCCGCGAAGCTGCGCAAGGACTTCTCCTACCTCGGCTCCTACGGGACGCGCGGTGTCGGCTACGACGTCGAGTACCTCGTCTACCAGATCTCACGCGAGCTCGGCCTGACCCAGGACTGGCCCGTGGTGATCGTCGGTATCGGTAACCTCGGTGCGGCCCTTGCCAATTACGGCGGATTCGCCTCGCGCGGGTTCCGCGTCGCCGCGCTGATCGACGCCGATCCGGCCATGGCGGGCACGCCCGTCGCGGGCATGCCGGTGCAGCACACGGATGACCTCGAGAAGATCATCAGCGACAACGGCGTCTCCATCGGCGTCATCTCGACCCCGGCGGGCGCCGCCCAGCAGGTCTGCGAGCGGCTCGTCGCCGCCGGTGTGACCTCGATCCTGAACTTCGCGCCCACCGTTCTCTCCGTGCCCGACGGCGTCGACGTACGCAAGGTGGACCTCTCCATCGAGCTGCAGATCCTCGCCTTCCACGAGCAGCGCAAGGCCGGTGAGGAAGCGGCGGCCGACGAGGTCGCTCCGCCCGTCGCCGCCAAGCAGCAGCGGAAAGGACCCGACGGGGACGTCCCCGCCGTGATGCCGGCATGAGTCTCCTCGTCGTAGGGCTGAGCCACCGCAGCGCTCCGGTGAGCGTGCTCGAGCGGGCCGCCCTTGCCGCCGACGCGCAGGCCAAGCTCCTGCAGGACACCCTCGCCGCCGAGCCCGCGGCTGAGGCGGCCGTGCTCGCCACCTGCAACCGCATCGAGCTGTACGCCGACGTGGACAAGTTCCACGCGGGCGTCGCCGAGCTGTCGACCCTGCTCGCGCAGCACAGCGGTGTGGGCCTGGAAGAGCTCACCCCTTATCTCTACGTCCACTACGAGGACCGAGCCGTCCACCACCTGTTCTCGGTGGCCTGCGGCCTGGACTCGATGGTCGTCGGCGAGGGGCAGATCCTCGGCCAGATCAAGGACGCCCTCGCGCGCTCCCAGGAGCTGCACACCGCGGGGCGCCTCCTCAACGACCTCTTCCAGCAGGCCCTGCGGGTCGGCAAGCGCGCGCACTCGGAGACCGGCATCGACCGGGCCGGGCAGTCGCTCGTGACCTTCGGCCTCGAACAGCTCGCCGGACGCGAACCCGTCGAGACCTGGGCCAAGGGCAAGCGCGCCCTGGTCATCGGCGCGGGATCCATGTCCTCGCTCGCCGCGGCCACGCTCGCGCGGGCCGGGGTCCACGAGGTCGTCGTCGCCAACCGCACCCTCGACCGTGCGCACCGCCTGGCCGAGATCTTGTCCGAGGGCGGCACCGGCACCATCGCGCGCGCTGTACCGATGGACCAGGTCCCGACCGAACTGACACGTGCAGATGTCGCCGTGTCCTGCACCGGTGCCACGGGTCTCGTCCTGACCGCCGAGGCCGTCGCGGCCGCGGTCGTGGACCGTGCCGGAGCGCCCGCCACCGTGGGGGCGCCCCGCGCCTCGGGCGGCGGGACCGCGGTCGCCACCGCTCCGCGCGCCACCGGTACCTCCGCAGGCACCGACGAGGAGTGTCCGCTCGGCCTCTCCGGCGACGGAGCGGCCGTACCCCGCGGCGTCGGGTTCTCCGTCATGGGCGAGGACGCCGTGGCCGGAATGGACGCCGCGACCCTTGAGCAGCACGCGGCCTGGGTGGACAACGCACCCGCCGTGCGCCGCGACGACCCGCAGAGCGAGGCCGACACCATCGCCGCCCTCGCCGCGGCCGTGGCCACCGGCGGGCGGATGCCCGAGAACCGTCGCAGGCCCTCGCTCGTCGAGACCGGAAACGTCCTGCTCGCACTGCTCGACCTGGCCATGCCCCGCGACATCGACGGCGCCGCGCACCGCGTCGACGGCGTACGCCTCGTCGACATCGAGTCGCTCGCCGACGCCTCCGCGGACGCCCCGATGGCCGACGACGTGGAGCAGGTCCGCGGACTCGTCTCCGACGAGGTCGCCGCCTTCGGTGCCGCGCAGCGGGCAGCGCACATCACGCCGACCGTGGTCGCCCTGCGCACCATGGCCGCCGACGTCGTCGCGAACGAGATCGCGCGGCTCGACGGACGGCTCCCCGGACTTCCGGAGAAGGAGCGCGCGGAGATCACCCAGACCGTCCGCCGCGTCGTCGACAAGCTGCTTCACGCACCCACCGTGCGGGTCAAGCAGCTGGCGGGCGAGCCCGGCGGCGCCGGGTACGCGGACGCGCTTCGCACCCTCTTCGACCTCGACCCGCAGACGGTCGCCGCCGTCAGCAGGGCCGACAAGCTCAATGACTCTGACTCCAACGATCAGAACGCACCGCAAACAGACCCGAAACGAGGCCGGGCATGACCGAGAGGGCACTCAGGCTCGGGACACGGCGCAGCAAGCTGGCCATGGCCCAGTCCGGGCAAGTGGCCGACACAGTGAGCCGCGTGACCGGCCGCCCCGTAGAGCTCGTGGAGATCACGACGTACGGCGATACGTCGCGTGAGCAGCTGGCACAGATCGGCGGCACCGGCGTCTTCGTGACCGCCCTGCGCGACGCGCTGCTCGGCGGTGAGGTCGACTTCGCCGTGCACTCGCTGAAGGATCTGCCGACCGCGCAGCCGGACGACCTGGCCCTGGCCGCGGTTCCGCTGCGCGAGGACCCCCGCGACGTACTCATCGCGCGCGACGGGATGACCTTCCCGGAGCTGCCGAGCGGCGCACGCATCGGCACGGGCTCGCCCCGCCGCATGGCGCAGCTCAACGCCTACGCCCGCAACCACGGGCTTGCCATAGAGACCGTGCCGATCCGCGGGAACATCGACACCCGCATCGGATTCGTGCACAAGGGTGAGCTCGACGCCGTCGTGCTCGCCGCCGCCGGACTTCACCGCGTCGGCAGGATCGACGAGGTGACCGACTTCCTGTCGGTCGACACAGTTCTGCCCGCCCCCGGCCAGGGGGCACTGGCGATCGAATGTGCCGCGTCCAACGCGTCACTGACCGCCGCGCTCGCCGAGCTCGACGACCCGTACACCCGGGCCGCCGTGACCGCCGAGCGATCCCTGCTCGCCGCCCTGGAGGCCGGCTGCAGCGCACCTGTGGGAGCGCTGGCCGACCTGTTGGCCGACGGGCAGATTGTCAAGGAGATGCGCCTGCGCGGCGTCGTCGGGGCAACCGACGGCTCGACGCTGGTGCAGCTGTCCACCACCGGTCCCGTGCCCGAGACGCATGACCAAGCCTTGGCGCTCGGCCGTGAACTCGCTGCCGAGATGCTTGCCAAGGGCGCGGCCGGTCTGATGGGGGAGCGAGCACTTTGAGCCCCACCTCGAACCTTGCCGGCCTTCCCGCACACGGGCACGTCACCTTCCTGGGTGCCGGACCCGGAGATCCGGGACTACTAACGCTGCGCGCCGTAGAGGCGCTGGCCCGAGCAGACGTGTTGATCGCCGAGCCTGATGTGCTCGACGTCGTACGCGCGCATGCCAGGGGAGGTGTGGACACACCTCGGCCAGGGACAGTTGACGACGCGTCAGCGATCGCTGAAGCGTCGGCTTTGCGAGCCGCCACCAATCTTGTCATGGAGGCGGCACGGGGCGGCAAGCGGGTCGTACGTGCCGTCAGCGGCGACGTCGGCCTCGACACCTACGCCGCAGAGGAGATGCTCGCCTGCGCCGCCGACGGCATTCCCTTCGAAGTCGTGCCCGGCATCGCGGCGGCGGTCGGTGTACCCGCCTACGCGGGTGTTCCGCTGCGCGATGCCCATGGCACGGACGTGCGTTTCATCGACGCGCGCACCGCGTCCGACCGCTGCTGGAGCGAGGTGGGGGCGTCCGACGGGACTCTGGTCGTGTCGACCTCCCTGGACTCCGTGGCCGCTGCCGCCGGTGAACTGGTGTCGTGCGGGCGCAAGCCGGACACCCCGATGACGGTGACCGTCGCCGGTACGACGACACGTCAGCGCACGTGGACGGCGACCCTCGGCACGATCGCGCAGGTCCTCAAGCAGGCGAAGGTTCTCCCGTCGCCCGATGGGGGCCAGCCCGTCATAGCCGTGGTCGGCGAGCGGTCCGCCGCAGCCCAGCGCGACCAGCTCTCGTGGTTCGAGTCGAAGCCGCTCTTCGGGTGGCGGGTGCTCGTTCCGCGTACGAAGGAGCAGGCGGCCTCGCTCTCCGATCAGCTGAGTTCCTACGGTGCGGTGCCTCACGAGGTGCCGACCATCGCCGTGGAGCCGCCCCGCACGCCCCAGCAGATGGAGCGCGCGGTCAAGGGCCTCGTCACGGGTCGCTACGAGTGGATCGCCTTCACCAGCGTCAACGCCGTCAAGGCCGTGCGCGAGAAGTTCGAGGAGTACGGGCTCGACGCCCGTGCCTTCGCCGGGATCAAGGTCGCGGCGGTGGGCGAGCAGACCGCCGCGGCGCTGGTGGCCTTCGGCGTGAAGCCCGACCTGGTGCCCAGTGGTGAGCAGTCGGCCGCGGGTCTCCTGGAGGACTGGCCGCCGTACGACCCGGTCTTCGACCCGATCGACCGCGTCTTCCTGCCGCGGGCCGACATCGCCACGGAGACGCTGGTCGCCGGGCTCATCGATCTCGGGTGGGAGGTCGACGACGTCACCGCCTACCGGACGGTGCGCGCGTCGCCGCCCCCGGCGGACACGCGTGAGGCGATCAAGGGCGGCGGTTTCGACGCCGTGCTCTTCACGTCCTCTTCGACCGTGCGGAACCTCGTCGGCATCGCCGGTAAGCCGCACAACGTGACCGTCATCGCGTGTATCGGTCCCGCCACCGCCAAGACGGCGGAGGAGCACGGGCTCCGGGTGGACGTGATGGCTCCGGAGCCTTCCGTCCACAAGCTGGCCGAGGCGTTGGCCGAGTTCGGTACGCGGCGCAGACTCTCCGCCCTGGAGGCGGGGGACCCCGTCACCAGGCCGAGCGAGCGTCGGCCGGGGTCCCGCAGGAGGCGTGCGGCACCGTAGCCTCCGGCGGCGGACGGAATGCGGCGTACCGTAAATCACCGGCTTCGCCGAGTTCGTCCTCAAACGCCGGACGGGCTAGATCATTTCCCTGGCCCCGGCTGAGATCCTCAGCCGGGGCCGGAGTCTTTTCGTGAGGTGAGAGAGACAGTGACCACGTACGGATCGTTCCCCGGGGCGCGGCCCCGCCGGCTGCGGACCACGCCCGCCATGCGGCGCATGGTCGCCCAGACGCGGCTGCATCCGGCCGACCTGATCCTGCCCGCGTTCGTGCGCGAGGGAATCAGTGCCCCGGTGGAGATCGGCGCCATGCCGGGCGTCGTCCAGCACACCCGCGACAGCCTGAAGAAGGCCGCCGTCGAGGCGATGGAGGCCGGGGTCTCCGGGATCATGCTCTTCGGGGTGCCGGAGGAGGAGAAGAAGGACGCCGCCGGGACCGTCGGCACCGATCCGGACGGGATTCTCCAGGTCGCCCTGCGCGATGTGCGCGCCGAGGTGGGCGACGGCCTCATCGTCATGTCCGACCTGTGCCTCGACGAGTTCACCGACCACGGCCACTGCGGTGTCCTGGACTCCGAAGGGCGCGTCGACAACGACGCCACCCTGGAGCGGTACGCGGAGATGGCGCAGGTCCAGGCCGACGCGGGCGCCCATGTGGTGGCTCCGAGCGGCATGATGGACGGTCAGGTCGGCGTCATCCGGGACGCGTTGGACCAGGCAAGGCACGAGGACGTCTCCGTGCTCGCCTACACCGCCAAGTACTCCTCCGCCTTCTACGGCCCCTTCCGCGAGGCCGTCGGTTCGTCCCTGAAGGGCGACCGCAAGACCTACCAGCAGGACCCGGCCAACACCCGTGAGTCCCTGCGGGAGCTGGCGCTCGACCTCGAAGAGGGCGCCGACATGGTGATGGTGAAGCCCGCGGGGCCCTACCTCGACATCCTCGCGCGGGTCGCCGACGCCGTCGACGTGCCGGTCGCCGCGTACCAGATCTCCGGTGAGTACTCGATGATCGAGGCCGCCGCCGAGCGCGGCTGGATCGACCGTGACCGGGCGATCATGGAGTCGCTCACCGGCATCAAGCGTGCGGGCGCGAACATGATCCTCACGTACTGGGCGACTGAGGTGGCGCGGCAGCTCTGAGAGTCCTCCCCGGGCTGCTGGTTTGACCTCAAGTTTGCTTGAGGTTGCAGGGTGGTGTGCATCGACGTTCCGACGTTCCGACGTCTCGATGTTCTGAGGAGCACGCCATGCACGCTGTCGTCCTGCACGAGTTCGGCCCCGCCGAGAACCTGACGTACGAGACCTGGCCCGACCCCGTCGCGGGGCCGGGCCAGGTGCGGATCGCCGTGCGGGCGGCGGGAGTTCACTTCGTCGAGACCGTCATGCGGCGGGGTGCGGGGAGTGACATGGCGCCGCCGCTGCCCGAGCTGCCCTCCGTCTTCGGCGGTGAGGTCGCCGGGGTCGTCGACGCGGTGGGGCCCGGCGTGGATCCCGCGTGGCTGGGGCGGGCCGTCGTGACCCCGCGCAGCGCACCCGGCGGGTACGCCGAGCTGGCGGTGACCGAGGTCGCGCAGTTGCACGAGGTGCCGGACGGGCTCGGGTTCGAGGCGGCGGCGGCCATGGTGATGACCGGGGCGACGGCCATGGGGCTCCTGGACGCCGCTCGACTCACCTCCGACGACGTGGTGTTGGTGACGTCCGCCGCCGGTGGTGTCGGGCGGCTCGTGGTGCAGTACGCCCGTGCACTCGGGGCGGTCGTGATCGGAGCCGCCGGTGGGGCCGCCAAGGTCGAGGACGTCTGGGAACTCGACGCCGATCTCGCCGTCGACTACAACGAGCCCGGCTGGGCGGACGTCGTGCGTGAGCGGCTCGGCGGGCGGCAGGTGACGGTCGTACTCGACGGGGTGGGCGGCGAGAAGTCCGCCGCCGCGTTCGGGCTCATCGGTGAGGGCGGGCGTTATGTGGTCATCGGCTGGTCCTCGCAGGAAGGGTTCGAACCGGACGCGGGTGTGGTGGAGGAGCGGGGGATCACCGTCACCAACGCCCTGCTGCGGCTGATCGAACGGCCTGAGGAGGGGCCCGAGCACGAGCGGCGGGCTCTGGAGGCCGCCGCCAAGGGGGAGTTGGTGCCCTCGGTGCAGACGTTCCCGCTGGCTCGGGCGGCTCAAGCCCATGCGGCGATGGAGCGGCGCGAGACCACGGGGAAGGTCGTGCTTGTGCCTTAGCTCTGCTTGAGCAGGGTCACCAGGCGGGAGAGGCCGTCGGCTCCGTAGCCCTCCTCCACCGCGCGGTCGAGGAGTCCTTGGAAGGGCTCGAACGGCTCGGTCCGCAGGCCTTGTTCGGCGTACGCCTGAAGGGAAGTTGGGGAACGCCTCGCGGTTCATGGCGAGGTTGGACACGTCGGTGAAGTGCTGGTCGGTGTCGATCGCCTCGGCCGTTCCCGGCACGATTCCGTTCGTCATCGCGACGACGAACTCCTTGAGCAGCGGCGCGAACTCCCGGGCCGGGATGCCCTCGCTGCCGATCAGCGCGTACGCCTGGGCGACGCCCAGCGCCATCCCGTACATGCCGGACAGCAGGGAGAGGTCGTACAGCGCGGCGAGGCCGGGGTCCTTGCCGACCCACTTGGTGTCGGCCAGCGCCCGCAGCGTGGGGCGGTGCGTCTCGAAGGCGGCTTCGTCGGTGCCGCTGTAGAGGATGTACGCGCCGGGGGTCGCGATCATCTGGGGCACGGCCATGATTCCGCCGTCGATGTACGTGATGCCGTGGGCTGCCGCCCAGTCGGCAAGCTCCCTGGCCTGGGAGGGCGATCCGTTCGTGAGGTTCACGAGCGTGCGGCCCGCGAGGGCCTCCGCCTCCGGGGTGAGCAGGGCGCGGACGCTCTCGTTGGTGGTGAGGCAGACGACGGTGAGCGGGCTCGCCGTGACGGCGTCTCTCGCGGTGTCCGCCGGGGTCGCGCCCTGGGCGGCCAGGGGGCCCGTCTTGGCGGCGGTGCGGTTCCACACGGTGGTGGGGTGGCCCGCCTTGAGGAGCGCGGAGGCGAGCGCGCTGCCCATGAGGCCGAGACCGAGGACAGTTACGGGGGACTGTGCGGGCTGTGCGGGCATGGTTGTGGGACTCCGATCGGAGGCGTGTGGTGGGAACGCCTTCGATCCTTGCCGTGCACGGGGAAGCGGACAAGTACCCACTTTTTTGTGCGTACTTACCGGGAGGTTGGTGGGAGGCCGGTGGGAGGCGCCGGGGAGGCGGGGGTTCCGGCGTTCCAGGGCGACGTTCCAGGGTGGCGGTATTTCCGCAGGTCAGTTGGGTGGAAGCATTCCAGCATTCCAGATCGGCCGAGGTTCCTTGTGCCGGTCGGACCGGGGCTGTTTCGCTCTTGGCCGTGCCGCAGCGGCACGCCGTTCGAACCACGCTCTTTCCTGATTCTCGGGGGCTCCACTCTTATGAAGTTCACGCGCACCACAACCCGTTCGATCCTCGCCGGTATCTCCCTCGTCGCCGCGCTCACGCTCACCGCGTGCAACGAGGACGACGGCACGGGGGTGAGGGACTCCGCGTCCTCGGCCGCGTCCGAGTCGTCGTCGGGCGGTTCGGAGCAGGGCGGCGGCGAGGAATCCGGCGGGAAGGACTCCGGTGGGCAGGGCACGTCCGCCGGGGCCGGTTCCGACGAGGGCAGCAAGCTCGGAAAGTGCCGCGCCGACGACCTGGACATCACGGCGCAGGACAGCACCATCGACGGCGACAACGACGGCACCGTCGCGGTGACGCTGACGAACGGCAGCGGCGAGGAGTGCGCGATCTCCGGGTACGCGGGCGTCGACCTGAAGACCAGCGAGGGCGATCTGTCCGCCGAGCGCACCGGTGAGCAGCCCACCCCGGGCACCCTCAAGGACGGGGAATCGGTGTCCTTCGGCGTCAACTACCCCATGAACGACTCGGGCGGCTCCGGCGTCAGCGTCACGAGCCTGGTGGTGACCCCGCCGGACGACACGAAGTCCGTCACCCTCGAATGGCCGGGGGCCAAGACCCTGCCCGTCACCGACGGCGCCGGATCCCCGGTCAAGGTCGGCCCGATCGGCAGCGCGGGCCAGGGCGAGTCGAGCTGACCCGCCCCTGACCTGACGTCCTGGAGCTGCCCCCGGCCTCGTTGTGCCCCCGCACGAGGCCGGGGGCGTTTGTCGTTCCCGGGGCTCCTGGGGTTCCCGGGGGCCCCGGCCTCGCTGTCAGCGGGCAGTGCTCACCACATCAGCGCGTCCGACGCCGACGACTGCCAGTACGTGACGAACGCCGAGTCGTCCACGTACACGCCGCCCGCCGGCAGCTTGGCCGCCGCCGTGCCGCCCGCGCCGCCGTTCATCCCGCGGTTGGAGAAGAGGACGCCCAGCTTGTCGGCCTGGTAGCCGTTCGAGCCCTCCGGCGACGACGTGGCGATGCCCGCGTACGCGCTCTGGCCCGGCTCCAGCGTGACGACCGCCTGCGGCACGCTGTCCTCAAGCCACACCGTGGCGGCCTGCGCGTCGTCGAAGCGGAGGTACGGTGCGCCGTACGCGTAACACGTCTTCGTGCCCGTGTTCTTGGCCTTCAGGAGCAGGTGGTTGATGGGGTTGCTCACCTGCTCGACGGTCACCTTGGTGGTGGCGGCGGTGCAGGTGACCGGCGCCGACTTGGCGGCGGGCGTCGCGGCCGAGGCAGCGCTGCCGAGCGCGGTGAGCGAGAGAGCGGCGGTGAGGGCCGCAGTGGCGGCAGCGGCTTTGATGGTGAGTCGCATGGCTGGTCTCTTTCGGTGTGACGGGGGAGACGTGAGTCGCGCCCAAAGGCCCCCGGATGCGGCGTGCTTGGATGGCCCAGAGCTTGTGCGGGGTTCTGTCCCGGCGGCCAGTGCGGCACGGCAGTTGGGGACGTTGGGACGTTCGTACGGCCGTGATCTGCGGAAACTCCGTTCCTCGGAACGGATGGACGGGATGGGAGAGAGCGTGGGGGCGGGCGATCTCGCGGAGTTGCTGCGAGAGATGAAGGAGAGGTCGGGGCTCAGTTACGGGGCGCTGGCCAAGCGGTTGCATGTGTCGACCTCGACGTTGCACCGATATGTGAGCGGTTCGGCCGTACCGACGCAGTTCGCTCCGCTGGAGCGGTTTGCCCGGGTGTGCAAGGCCTCGCGGGAGGAGATGGTCGAGGTCCACCGGCGGTGGATCCTGGCTGACGCGTCGAGAGGTGACCGCAAGGAGAGCGAGTCCTCACCTGCTGCCGCGCCCGACGCCGTGGCTGCCCCCGACCCCGGTGGCCCGGCCTCAGATGCCCCGGCCTCCGGTGTCCCGGCCTCCCGGGAATCGGCTGCCCCGGCCTCCGACGCCGCGGCGCCCGGCATCGTGATCGGCCGGGCCCCCACGGCGGGGCGGCGCGAGGGGAGACGGCTGCCCAGGGCGCGTGTGCTCGTCGCCGCCGGTGTCGTTCTCGCGCTCGGAGCCACCGCCGTCGCCGTACAGGCAGCCGACCACGGCGGCGACCGTGACCGCGTGGCCACCGACTCCCCGAGTGCTTTCGACGGCGGGAAGCAGGGCCCGGACGGCGCCAAGTCCCCTTCGCCCTCCGCCAAGGAGTCAGGCAAGGAGTCCGGGAAGGGCAAGGCGGGCAAGGAGGCGACGGGCTCCGAGAAGCCGGACGGCAAGGGCGGGGGCAAGGGCTCCGGGAGTGAGACCGGGGCTCCCGCCACCGGGGGCGGCGGCAAGGGTGGGGCCGAGGGCGGTGTCCCGATGACCGTCTCCACGCAAGCCCAGTACTGGGACGATCCCTGCGGCCACCCCTACCTCGTCGACAAGGCCCCCGGCGACCTCTCCCCGCCCCCCAACGAGCAGGACGCCCCCGGCTGGGTGTCCGCGAACGGCGCGGTCTCCGCCCGGGACCAGACCGTGAAGCTGACCGTCCAGGGCACGGGCAAGGACACCGTCGTCCTGGAGTCCCTGCACGTCCGCGTCGCCACGACCAGCGCGCCGCTCGCGTGGAACAACTACAAGATGGGGTACCTCGGCGTCGGCTGCGGCGGCAACGTGCCCCGGCACTCCTTCGCCGTCAACCTGGACGCGTCGGTGCCGCGCCCGGCTCCGCTGGAAGGGGACAGCGGCTTCCCCTACACGGTGAGCGCGAGCGACCCCGAGGCGTTCTACATCAACGCGACCGCCAACACCCGCTACGTGCGCTGGTACTTGGAGCTGGAGTGGTCCAGCGGCGGCCGGCACGGCACGGTGCGCATCGACGACACGGGCAAGCCGTTCGCCACGAGCGGCGACAAGGGCCGTTCCGTCTACGCGTTCTCGCTCAACAGCAAGAAGTGGACCAAGACGAATCGCGAGAACGACAACGTGCCGGACCCACCGGCGTAGGGGCGCGGCATCAGGGCGGGTGCGGTGCTCGGTCCAGTCCGTATTCCGGAATGGTGCGTGTAAGCGGCACGCAGGTCCTTACGCTGCCGGGAAGCAAAGGAGCCGCAGATGACCGTCACCGACGCCCCCGTTCCTGCCCCCGCCCCCGTTCCCGTCCCCGTCCCCGCGGGCCAGGGCGGAGACCAGGCCCAAGGCCCGGCCCCCGTCCCCGCGTTGGCGGCCCGTGCCGCCGCCGTCGGGGGCTCACCCGTACGGGAGATCCTCGCGGTCACCGCGCGCCCCGAGGTCATCAACTTCGCGGGCGGGCTTCCGGCGCCCGAGCTGTTCGACGCGGCGGGGGTCGCCGCCGCGTTCCAGGCGGTCCTGACGGCGACGCCCGGCACGGCGCTGCAGTACTCCACGACGGAGGGCGAGCCCGCTCTCCGTGCCGCGATCGCCGCCAGGACAGCGGTGCGCGGGCTGCCCACCGACGCGGACGACGTGCTCGTCACCACGGGCTCGCAGCAGGCGCTCTCGCTGCTCGCGACGGCGCTCGTCGAGCCCGGGGACACCGTCCTCGTCGAGGACCCCTGCTACCTGGCCGCGCTTCAGGCCTTCGCCTTCGCGGGCGCCCACGTGGTGCCCGTGCCGTGCGACGAGGCGGGCATCGACCCGGCCGCGCTCGACGAACTCGTCGCCGCGCACCGGCCGAAGCTGCTCTACACCGTCCCCACCTTCCAGAACCCGACCGGCCGCACGCTGCCCGCCGATCGGCGTGCGGAGATCGCCGCCGTGGCTGCGCGGCGCGGACTGTGGATCGTCGAGGACGACCCGTACGGGGAGCTGCGGTTCGAGGGCGGGCGGGTGCCGTGGATCGCGACGTACCCGGGGGCAGAGGACCGCACCGTCCTCCTGGGCAGCTTCTCGAAGGTGATGGCGCCGGGCCTGCGGCTCGGCTGGCTGCGGGGGCCCGCGGCGCTGCTGCGGGCGTGTGCGGTGGCCAAGCAGGCGGCGGATCTGCACACGCCCACCGTCAACCAGCTTGCCGCGGCACGGTACTTGGCGGACAACGACCTGGACGCGCACGTGGCCCGTGTCGCGGGGGCGTATCGCGAGCGGCGTGACGCGATGCTTCTGGGCCTCGCTGACGCGTTGCCGCACGGCTCTTCCTGGGTCCGGCCGGAAGGCGGCATGTTCGTCTGGGCGACGCTGCCCGCGGGGTACGACACCGGGGCCTTGCTGCCCGAGGTCGTCAGGCATGACGTGGCGTACGTGCCCGGGGCCCCGTTCTACGCCGGGGAGCCCGACTCCGCCACCCTGCGGATGTGCTTCGTGACGCAGTCCCCCGACGAGATCGCCGAGGGACTGCGGAGGCTCGGAGCCGCGCTGGGCGGCTGACGGGGCTCAGAGGCGCTCGGGGGTCCTGATGCCGAGCAGGGCCATTCCCTGGTGCAGAGTGCGGGCCGTGATGTCGCACAGGAACAGACGGTTCTCGATCTGCGCCGGGGTGTCCGCCTTCAGGACCGGGCACTTGTCGTAGAACGTCGTGTAGAACGACGCCAGTTGGTACAGGTACGCGGCCAGCTTGTGCGGTGCGTACTCCCCGGCGACCTCGGCGACCGTCTCCGCGAACTGGTCGACGTGCAGGCCCAATGCCCGCTCGGCGGGGGCCAGTTCGAGCTCCGGGTGCGCCTGCGGCCGTACGTCGCCCGCCTTGCGCAGGATCGACTGGATACGGGCGTACGCGTACTGGAGGTACACCGACGTGTCGCCGTTCATCGACACCATCTGGTCCAGGTCGAACTTGTAGTCGCGCACCGCCGACGTCGACAGGTCCGCGTACTTCACCGCGCCGATGCCCACCTGGGCGCCGCGCTCGGCGATCTCCTCGTCCGAGAGGTCCTGGGCCTTCTCGCGCACGATGGCCGACGCCCGCTCGATCGCCTCGTCGAGGAGGTCGATCAGGCGTACGGTCTCGCCCTCACGCGTCTTGAACGGCTTGCCGTCCTTGCCGAGGACCGTGCCGAAGCCGAGCTGTACCGCCTTGACGCCGTCCGTCAGCCAGCCCGCCCTGCGAGCCGTCTCGAAGACCATCTTGAAGTGCAGGGACTGCCGCGCGTCCACCACGTACAGGAGCGTGTCGGCCTTGATGTTGAAGACGCGGTCGCGGATCGCGGAGAGGTCGGTCGCCGCGTACCCGAAGCCGCCGTCGGACTTCTGGACGATCAGCGGGGACGGGTTGCCGTCCGGGCCCTTCACGTCGTCGAAGAAGACGCACAGCGCGCCGTTCGACCGGACCGCGACGCCGGACTCCTCCAGCATGCGGCAGGTCTCCGCCAGCATGTCGTTGTAGCCGGACTCGCCGACGATGTCCTCGTCGTGGATCTCCACGTCCAGCTTGTTGAAGACCGAGTAGAAGTAGACCTTCGACTCGTCGACGAACCGCTGCCAGATGGCGAGGGTCTCGGGGTCGCCCGCCTGGAGGTCCACGACCCGGCGCCGGGCGCGCGTCTTGAAGTCCTCGTCGGAGTCGAAGAGCACCTTCGACGCCTTGTAGACGCGGTTGAGGCTGGACATGGCCTCTTCGCCCGCCGCCGTGTCGTCGGAGCCGTCCGCGGCCTTGTGGCCCAGCTCGTCCGGGTGCTCGATCAGGTACTGCACGAGCATGCCGAACTGGGTGCCCCAGTCGCCGATGTGGTGGCGGCTGACCACCTTCTCGCCGGTGAACTCCAGGATCTTGACGACGGAGTTGCCGATGACCGAGTTCCGGAGGTGGCCGACGTGCATCTCCTTGGCCACGTTCGGCTGGGCCCAGTCGACGACCGTCGTGCCGGCCTTCTCCGCGAACGGCACGCCGAGCCGGTCGCCGTCGGCGGCGCGCGCGGCGAGGTTCTCGGTGATCGCCTTGTCGGTGACCGTCACGTTCAGGAAGCCGGGTCCTGAGACCTCGACGTCCTTGATCATGCCGTCGTCGGCGGGCAGGGCGTCCACGACCTTCGTCGCGAGCTCGCGCGGGTTCGCCTTCGCCTTCTTGGCGAGGGCCAGGATCCCGTTGGCCTGGTAGTCGGCCCGGTCGCTACGTCGCAGCAGCGGGTCGGCGGTGCCGGCCTCCGGCAGGGCAGCCGAGAGGGCGTCCGCGAGGCGCTGGTGGACGGAGGCGGTGAGGGACGTGACCGAGGCCATGGAGTGGATGCCGTTCTCCTCGAGGTGCAGATAGACCCGGCAAGTATCCCATGCAAGGAAAAGCGGTTTTCGCGGTTACGGGTGGAGCTGGGAGAATGGGTCCGTCAAGCGGTACCAGCGGTACTCACGTAGGACCAGCGGTACTCGCGTAGAAGAAGATCAGAAGAAGAGAGAGGCGTGCCGATCGTGGCTCAGAGCACCGATACCACCGACTGGGTCTCCCGCTATGCGGACGAGGTCATCTCCGAGTCGGAGCGTCGTGCCCCGGGCAAACCGGTCGTCGTCGCCTCCGGGCTCTCCCCTTCGGGCCCCATCCACCTGGGCAACCTCCGCGAGGTCATGACCCCGCACCTGGTCGCGGACGAGATCCGGCGGCGCGGGTACGAGGTCAGGCACCTGATCTCCTGGGACGACTACGACCGGTACCGCAAGGTCCCGGCAGGCGTCCCCGGCATCGACGAGTCCTGGGCCCAGCACATCGGCAAGCCCCTCACCTCCGTGCCCGCCCCGGCCGGGTCCGCGTACGCGAACTGGGCCGAGCACTTCAAGGCGGCCATGACCGAGGCGCTCGACGAGCTCGGCGTGGAGTACGACGGGATCAGCCAGACCGCGCAGTACAACGCGGGCGTCTACCGCGAGCAGGTCCTGCACGCGATGAAGCACCGCGGTGACATCGACGCGATCCTGGACCAGTACCGGACCAAGAAGGCCCCGGGGAAGTCGAAGCAGTCGCAGAAGCCGGTCGACGAGGCCGAGCTGGAGGCCGCCGAGGGGTCCGGCGCCGCGAGCGAGGACGACGGCAGCGGTGGCGGCAGCGGGTACTTCCCGTACAAGCCGTACTGCGGGGCGTGCGAGAAGGACCTGACCACGGTCACGTCGTACGACGACGAGAGCACCGAGCTTTCGTACGTGTGCGCGGACTGCGGGCACACCGAGACGGTGTGGCTGAGCGAGTTCAACCGCGGCAAGCTGGTCTGGAAGGTCGACTGGCCCATGCGCTGGGCGTTCGAGGGCGTCATCTTCGAGCCGAGCGGCGTGGACCACTCGTCTCCCGGGTCGTCCTTCGTGGTCGGCGGGCAGATCGTCCGCGAGATCTTCGACGGCGTGCAGCCGATCGGCCCCATGTACGCCTTCGTCGGCATCTCGGGCATGGCGAAGATGTCGTCCTCCAAGGGCGGCGTGCCGACCCCGGCCGACGCGCTGAAGATCATGGAGGCGCCGCTTCTTCGCTGGCTGTACGCGCGCCGCAAGCCGAACCAGTCCTTCAAGATCGCCTTCGACCAGGAGATCCAGCGGCTCTACGACGAGTGGGACAAGCTGGACGCGAAGGTCGCGGACGGCTCCGCGCTGCCCGCCGACGCCGCCGCGCACTCGCGTGCGGTGCGCACGGCCGCGGGTGAGCTGCCTTCGACGCCGCGTCCGCTGCCGTACCGGACGCTGGCGTCCGTCGTGGACGTGACTGCGGGCGCGGAGGACCAGACCCTGCGGATCTTGCGCGACCTGGACCCGTCGGACCCGATCTCGTCTCTCGACGAGGCGAGGCCGCGGCTCGACCGTGCCGAGAACTGGATCACCACCCAGGTTCCGGCCGACGCGCGCACGATCGTGCGGGCTGAGCCGGACGTGGAGCTGCTCTCGTCCTTGGACGACGAGGGGCGTGAGTCGCTGCGGCTGCTTCTGGAGGGCCTGGACTCGCACTGGTCCCTCGACGGCCTTACGCACCTGGTGTACGGGGTGCCGAAGGTGCAGGCCGGGTTCTCCCCGGACGCGACGGCGAAGGAACTCCCTCCGGAGATCAAGGTCGCCCAGCGTTCGTTCTTCGCGCTCCTGTACCGCCTCCTCGTGACCCGGGAGACGGGTCCGCGACTGCCCACGCTGTTGCTCGCCGTGGGCGCGGAGCGGGTGCGCAAGCTGTTGGGCGCGTAGCGGTTACGCAGATAGGGGCGCCGTCCAATTGCTTGGACGGCGCCCCTTCGCGTGCCGGGGCGGGCCGGGGGCCGGGCCGGTGGCTTCGGGGCCGTCTGTCTTTGCGTGCCGCGGACTGAACCGCCGCTTCGCGGCGGGGGTTTTAACCCCCCCCCCCCCCGAA
>NZ_JBHTSF010000150.1:0-21149 GCF_042795295.1 Streptomyces sp. NPDC056486 | reverse complement strand
CTCCAGCCCGGCCGACGCCCTACGTCCTACAGAAACCCCGCGGCTAGAACCCGTGCCGCGCCCCACCGTCCACCGGCAGCATGACCCCCGTCAGGTAGGACGCCGCAGGCGAGAGGAAGAACGCCGCCGTACGTCCGAACTCCTCCGGGGTCCCGTACCGCCGCAGCGGAATCCGGGACTCGTGGCCCGCCCGAGTCGCCTCGGGGTCCGCCGAGAGCCCGTCCAGCTGACGCACCCGGTCCGTGTCGATCCGGGACGGAAGCAGCCCGACGACGCGGATGCCCCGGGGACCGAGCTCGTCGGAGAGCGACTTCGCGAAGCCCGCGAGTCCGGGCCGCAGTCCGTTGGAGATGGTGAGACCCGGAATCGGCTCATGCACTGAGGCGGAGAGCACGAAGCCGATGACGCCTCCGTCGCCGAGCTCGGCCGCCGCCCCGCGGGCCAGGCGTACGGCCCCGAGGAAGACGGACTCGAAAGCCGACTCCCACTGCTCGTCCGTGTTGTCGGCGGCGAAACCCGGCGCGGGCCCACCGACACTGATCAGTACACCGTCGAAGCTCCCGAAGTGCTCACGCGCGGCGGCGATGAGCCGACCCGCGACGGCCGGATCGGCGTTGTCCGCCGCGAGGCCCCGGGCGTTGTCGCCGAGCTCGGCCGCCGCGTCGGCGACGGTTTTCTCGTCCCGGCCGGTGATCAGTACCTTCGCGCCGTCCGCGACCAGCGCACGCGCGGCGGCGTTGCCCAGGCCCCGGGTGGCACCGGTGATGACGTAGACGCGGTCCTTCAGTCCAAGATCCATGGCCCTATCCTGCCGCCTTGCGGCAGCCGAACGCGAGGGAGGTGCTCCCACTGAGGGCGGGGCGGCTACACCGAGGCGGGCGTGGCCTCCGGCGCAGGCGCCTGAGCGGCAGCCGCGCGCCGGTCCTTCACTTCCCTGCGCACCAAAACCACCCAGCCGATGGGTACACCCGCGCAGAACAGCCACCACTGGACGGCGTACGCCATATGCGGGCCGATGTCGCCGTGCTCGGGCTCGCCGATCAGCTGGGGGGAGTCCCCGACGGGCTCCGGCGAGGTCAGCTCGACATAGCCGCCGAGCACCTCCTTGCCGAGGCTGTGCGCCTGCTGCCCGCTGCTGATCAGCATGATCTGACGGTCCGGCAGCCCCTGGATGTTCTTGATGCCGCTCTGCGCGGACGTCTCGTCGGCCATCATGCGGCCGGTGACGGTGATCTCGCCCTTGGGCGCCGCGGGGACCTTCGGGAAGGCGGTCTGCGGTCCGTTCGCCGGGATCCAGCCCCGGTTGACGAGCAGGACCTTGCCGTCGTCGAGAACGAACGGGGTCAGGACGTGGAAGCCGATCTCCTCGTCGGAGTTCGTGCGGCGCCGCACGACGACCTCGTCCTTCGTGTCGTACGTCCCGTGCGCGCTCACCCTGCGATAGCGCTCGGAGTCCGCCACGGAGTGGCCGGGCGACGTCAGCTGCTCGGCCGGTACCGGCCTCGCGTCGAGCGCCTTGGAGATCTCCGCGTTCTGCGCGACGCGGTGCTCATGGCGGTGCAACTGCCAGAAGCCCAGCTCGATCATCGTGGGGATGAGAACGAGGCCGATGAGGGTAAGGATCACCCACTGCCGGGTCAACAGGAAGCGGTACACCCCACGACGGTACAACTCGGTCGTGGGGTGCGTGGGAGTGGGGTACTCCGGGCAGTGGTGGGGGCCCGAGGGAGAGCGGTGGTGGGGGCCCGAGGGAGAGCGGTGGCGGGGACCCGTGAGGGAGAGGCCGGGTCACACCCTGTCGATGATGCCCACCTGCCCCTCCGCCCGCGAGCAGTGCGCACCGCAGTACCACTGCCCCTCGACCTCCACGCCCTGGCCGATGATCCGGCACCGGCAGTGCTCGCAGATGGGCGCCATGCGGTGAATGGCGCAGGAGAAGCAGTCAAAGACGTGCACTGCCCCTTGGGCATGAACCTCGAAGGACATGCCGTAGTCGTTTCCGCAGACCTCGCAACGTGCCATGCGCCACAGGGTGGGACGCGCGGCGCCCGCATGCGAGCAAGCAGGCGGGAGCCGGGCCGATAATCACCCGTCTGACGTCTGCGGGCGGCTCAGGCCCCCGTCGCGGGAGCCGCCGGGGCGACATCCTGGAGGAGCTGGCCGAACGCGGCCTCGTCGATGACGGGCGTGCCGAAGGTCCGAGCCTTCACGGTCTTGGACGTACCCGAATCCGGGTCGTTCGTGACGAGCAGGCTGGTCAGTCGCGACACGCTCGTCGCGATGTGCAGACCGGCCTCGACCGCGCGGTCCTCGAGCAGCTCGCGCTCGATGGAGGTGTCGCCGGAGAACGCGACGCGCATGCCCTGCTGGAGCGGTTTGCCCGTTTCATACCGACCTGGGTTGGGATAGGGGCAGGCGGGCCGCTTGCGCGAGGGGCGCCAACTCCCCGGACCGAACGAGGAGTACGAGGACGATCCGGAGCCCGGTCCCGTCGGCTGGCGGACGATCCGGGGCGCCCCGTCGGACCACTCGGTGAGCGGACGGCACTCCAGGAGCGGCAGCCGCACCCCGCCGCTCGCCGCGGCCTTGAGGCTGGGCCTGAACGCCTCGGCGAGCACGCGCGCGTCGTCGAGCGCGTTGTGCGCGTTGCGCTGTTCGACGCCGAAGTGCGCGGCGAGCGACTCCAGCTTGTGGTTGGGCAGCGGGAGCCGCAGTTCCTTGGAGAGGGCGATGGTGCACAGGCGTTGGCGCACGGGGGCGGTGAGCTCCGCGCGTGCGTACTCCCTGGCGATCATCGACCAGTCGAAGACGGCGTTGTGCGCGACCAGGACGCGGTCGGCGAGGCGCGCGGCGAACTCCTCGGCGATGTCCTTGAAGAGCGGCGCGTCCGCGAGGAGGTCGCTGGTGAGTCCGTGGATCCAGACGGGTCCGGGGTCGCGCTGGGGGTTGACCAGCGTGTACCAGTGGTCCTCCACCTCGCCCTGGGCGTCCACCCGGTAGACGGCGGCCGACACTATGCGGTCGTCACGGGCGAGACCTGTGGTCTCGACGTCGACGACCGCGTACCCCGTTGGGTACGCGGCCGGCCAGGTGGCTGCGGACGCTGCGGTCGTCTGGTCTTCGAGCATGGTCCCTGAGGATACGGGCCGCGACTGACAGTCAGGTCCCCGGTCCGGTACGCGGGTCTGTCGCGTGGCCGATTCCGTCGCCGGGAGGTGTGGTTCCGGCGGTTGTCTCGCCGAGAAGTCCGGACACCAGTGCCCTTGTCGAGACGGTGAACAGTGCCTCGGGGTCGGCGGGCCTGGCGAGCGCGCGGGCGAGTGCCGGGTCGTGTTCGGCCGTCCGCGCGCCCCACAGCTCTTCCTCGCCGGGCCGCTGCACGGGCGCGCGTTCGCGGTTGCGCTCGACCAGGACGTGGCCGACGACATGGACCTGGACGGCGCGTACGGCGTCGGCGGCGCGGCTGCCGCGCAGGCCCGCCGCGTGCACTTCGTGGACGAGGACCTGTTGGGCGGGCAGGAACATCCGCTCGGTGAGGCCGCGTTCGTGCACCATCGCGACGAGGTGCGGGTGGTCGCGCAGCTGGCGGCGCAGGGCGCGCGCCACGGAGACGATGCGCCGGTCGGGGGTGCGTCCTGCGGGGCGGATCGCGCCGAGGTCGGCGAGGGTGCGCTCGACGAGGGCGTCCAGGAGCGACTCGCGGTTGCCGACGTGCCAGTAGATCGAGGTGACGGCGGTGCCGAGCTCGGCGGCGAGCTTGCGCATCGTCAGGGCCCCCGGGCCGTGCTGCTTCACGAGGGCCGCGGCGGCGGCGAGCACCTGTTCCCGGTCGAGATGGCCGCGTTGCCGGTCCGGATGCGCACGCGTCTCTTCACTCTTCACGCCTCCTGTTGTAACTGTGTTACAGAACCGCCCGCAAGACCTCTTGTAGTCCTGACGAAGGGTGGTACGACATGGCACGCGTACGTTATGGAGCGCGCACCGAGGCGGAGATCGCCGCGGCGCGCACCGCGAGTTCGAAGCTGCCCGACATCTGGTCCACCGGTGTGGTGGCCGTCTGGGAGAGCGATCCGGACGCGGTGGCGGCCGTCCTGCCGCCCCCGCTGAAGCCCACGCACCGGCCTCTGGTGCGGGCCAACATCAGCAAGGTCGACCTGCCCGGGTATCCGCTCGGCGCGGGCTCGGTGGCCGTCGCTGCCGAGCATGGCGGGGTGGCGGGCTGGTATCCCCTTGTGATGCCGATGACCCATGAGCGGGCGCTGATCGGCGGGCGCGAGGTCTTCGGGGAGCCGAAGAAGCTGGGCGAGGTCGAGGTGGAGCGCGACGGCCTGGTCGTCCGGGCCTCACTGGCCCGGCACGGCATCGCCTTCGTGGAGGTGCGCGGCGCGGTCAGCGGGACCCTGCCGCTTCCGGAGCCGGTCCAGAAGACCGACTTCTACTTCAAGTTCCTTCCCGCGGTGGACGGTTCGGGCTTCGACGCCGACCCGGTGCTCGTGCACTGCGTGCGCAACGAGAAGGTCCGCAAGCTGGAGGGCATCACCGGGGACGTCGTGCTGCGCGAGTCGATGTACGACCCGGTCGCGGACCTCCCCGTACGCGCGGTCGTCGAGATCACCATCGGCGAGAAGACCACCGACCAGAAGGGCCGGGTGGCCGAGCGGGTCAGCGCGCAGGCGCTGCTTCCCTACATCCACCAGCGCTACGACGACCCGCAGCAGATCCTCGACGGCCCGCCCGAGGGGAGCATCTGAGATGGAGTTGCGGGAAGGGCAGGTCGCCGTCGTCACGGGCGCCGCGAGCGGTATCGGCTTCGCCATGGCGCGGCGGTTCGCGGCGCAAGGGCTGAAGGTGGTCCTCGCGGACGTCGAGGAGGGCGCCCTGGAGAAGGCGGCGGCGGGTCTTCGCGAGGACGGGGCGAGCGTGCACGCGCGCGTGGTCGACGTCGGCTCGCGCGAGCAGGTCTTCGCGCTCGCCGACGCGGCGTACGAGAAGTTCGGCGCCGTCCATGTGCTGTGCAACAACGCGGGTGTCGGCTCGGGCGCCGAGGGGCGCATGTGGGAGCACGAGCCGAACGACTGGAAGTGGGCGTTCGAGGTCAATGTGTGGGGTGTCTTCCACGGCATCCAGGCCTTCGTGCCCCGGATGATCGCGGGCGGCGATCCCGGCCATGTCGTCAACACGTCCTCCGGTGACGGCGGCATCGCACCGCTGCCGACGGCGTCCGTGTACGCGGTCACCAAGGCGGCCGTCGTGACGATGACGGAGTCCCTGTACGCGCACCTGAAGGCGGAGCACGCGCGCGTGGGCGCCTCCGTGCTCTTTCCGGGGCCGTACATGCTGCGCACGGGGCTGTGGGAGTCACACCGCAACCGCCCGGACCGGTATGCCAAGTCCCGCCCCCGCAAGACCCCTTACCGCAGCCTCGGCCAGTGGGAGTCCGCGATGAAGGACGCGGGCCATGAGGTGGAGTTCACCCCGGTCGAGCAGGTCGCGGACTTCGTGGCGGAGGGGATCGCGGCCGACCGTTTCTGGCTGCTTCCGGAGAGCGAGCACAGCGACCGGCAGATCAAGGCCAGGTCGCTCTCGATGCTGGACCGCGCCAACCCGGCGTACCTGGAAAGCTTCATCCTCGACTGACTGAGGGACGTGTGATGACGGCTCAGCAGAACGATCGACAGAACGGTCAGCAGAACGACCCGTACCTGATCATCTCCTCCGACTGCCACGCCGGGCTTCCCACCGAGGAGTACCGGCCCTATCTGGACAGCCGCTTCCACCGGGACTTCGACCAGTTCCTGGGAGAGCGCGACGCCCGCCGTGCGGAGGCGACCCGGCTCGGCATCCGCAACGACGCGTTCGCCGCCAAGTGGTTCCAGGACAACGAAGAGGGTCTGCGCGGCGGCTGGGAGACCGGGCAGCGCCTCAAGGAGCTCGACGGCGACGGGGTGGCCGCCGAGGTCGTCTTCCCTGACGCGGACGCCGTGGACAGCCAGACGGCCGCGCCCTTCGGGGTGGGCCTCGGCCTCTCGGGGGACCAGGACCCGGAGCTCGGTATGGCGGGCGCGCAGGCGCACAACCGCTGGCTCGCCGATTTCGTTTCCGAGCACCCCGAACGGCACTGCGGTGTGGCCCTGTTGCCCATCACCGGCGAGGTAGACCGGGTCGTCGCCGAGGTCCACCGGGCCAAGGAGTCCGGGCTCGGCGCGCTGATGATCCCCTCCATGTGGGTCGACAAGGCGCCCTACCACGACCGCCGTTACGACCCCGTGTGGGCGGCGGCGGCCGAGTGCGCGATGCCGGTGGTGACCCACTCCGGGGCGGCGCCCCGCCACGAGTACGGCGATCACCTGGGGATCTACGTCTCCGAAGTGACCTGGTGGCCCGCGAGGCCGCTGTGGTTCATGCTCTGGTCGGGCGTCTTCGAACGGCACCCGGGGCTGAAGTTCGGCGTCGCGGAGTCCGGCTGCTGGTGGCTGCCGAACCTCCTGTGGTTCATGGACCGCCTCTACCTGGGCGCGCACGGCGGCAAGAAGCTCTCGCCGTTCGCGGAGCTCAAGCGGCCCCCGCACGAGTACCTGGACCGGCAGTTGTTCATCTGCGCCACCAACACCAAGCGCCGTGAACTCGCCCAGCGCTACGAGATCGGCGTCGACAACATCCTCTGGGGCAGCGACTTCCCGCACCCCGAAGGGACCTGGCCCGACACGCGCGCGTGGCTGAAGAAAACCTTCCACGACATTCCGGTGGGGGAGACCCGCCGGATGCTGGGCCTTGCGGCGGCGGAGGTCTTCGGCTTCGACACCGAGAAGCTGGCGCCGCTGGCCCGCCGGATCGGCCCGACACCGGCCGAGCTGGGCCAGGATGCCGATCAGGCGGCGGTCGAGGCGTCCTGGGCGCGCTCGCGCGACGTGGGGCGCCACTGGCTGACGGACCACGACTTCCCGGTACTGGGGGCCCAGACATGACCGAAGGCATGACGGAGGACGTGAGCGAAGACATGACCCAAGACACGGCCGAAGAGCGCTACACGGTCATCTCGGCGGACTGCCACGCGGGCGCCGATCTCCTGGACTACAAGCCCTACTTGGAGTCCCGCTTCCACGACGCGTTCGACGCGTGGGCGGCCACCTACGTCAATCCGTACGAGGACCTGCTCGCCGACACCGCCGACCGGAACTGGAACTCGGACCGCCGCCTCGCCGAACTGGAGAGGGACGGCATCGTCGCCGAGGTCGTCTTCCCGAACACCATCCCGCCGTTCTTCCCGACCGCCTCCCTGATGGCGCCGGCGCCCACACGCGGGGAGTTCGAGCAGCGTTGGGCGGGCCTGCGCGCCCACAACCGCTGGCTCGCCGAGTTCTGCGCCGATGCCCCGGGCCGCAGGGCGGGTGTCTTCCAGATCCTCCTGCACGACGTGGACGAGGCCGTCAAGGAGATCCACCGGTCGGCCGACGCGGGTCTGAGCGGCGGGCTTCTGCTGCCCGGCACACCGCCGGGCAGCGGACTCCCGGAGCTCTACTCGGCGACGTACGACCCGATCTGGGCGGCCTGCGCCGAGCGCGGCGTACCGGTCAACCACCATGCGGGCTCCGCCTCACCGCCGCTGGGCGACGAACCGGCCGCGCGGGCCGTCTTCATGGTGGAGACGACGTGGTTCTCGCACCGGGCGCTGTGGCACCTGGTGTTCGGCGGAGCCTTCCGCCGCCACCCCGAGCTGCGGCTCGTGCTCACCGAGCAGGGCTCGGGCTGGATCCCGGGCGTGCTCGACATGCTGGACTACTACCACGGGCGCCTGGTCGCGGCGGCGTCGAAGGCGGACAACTCGGGGACGGCGGAGGCGAAGTTCGGTGCGGGGCTCGCCGATTCGATGGGCAAGGGGCCGTCCGAGGTCTGGCGCGAGAACTGCTTCGTCGGAGCGAGCTTCATGCGCCCCCACGAGGCGCTGATGAGGGACCGGATCGGCCTGGACAAGATCATGTGGGGCAGCGACTATCCGCACGACGAGGGCACGCACCCGTACTCGCGCGAAGGCCTGCGCATCGCCTACGCGGGCCTCCCGAAGGACGAGATAGCGGCCATGGTCGGCGGCAACGCCGCCGGTGTCTACGGCTTCGACCTGGAGCGGCTCGGAGCGATCGCCGCGCGCGTGGGACCGACGGTCCAGGAACTGGACGAACCCCTCAAGGAGACACCGGCAGGAGCGACGAGCCCGGTGTTCGCCAAGGGAGGGTCGGCCCGCGTCTGGTGACGGCGTGCCCCTGCCGAACTCGCTCTCCCGGGGGTGAGACCCTCCCCGGGTGAGCGATCAGGCAGCTGGACATGACGAACCGCACGGCGGCGCTCTCGCATCGCGCCTCAACTGGCTGCGTGCGGCGGTACTCGGGGCCAACGACGGCATCGTCTCCACGGCCGGTCTCGTCGTCGGCGTGGCGGGTGCCACCGGCGATCGCAGCACGCTGCTCACGGCCGGTCTCGCCGGGCTGCTCGCCGGGTCGATGTCGATGGCCGCGGGCGAGTACGTCTCCGTGTCCACCCAGCGTGACTCCGAGAAGGCCGCCCTCGCCATGGAGAAGCGCGAGCTGCGGGAGCAGCCCGAGGCCGAACTGGTCGAGCTGACGGATCTGCTCGCGGAGCGGGGGCTGAGCCGTGAGGTGGCCAGGGAGGCGGCCGAGCAGCTCACCGAGCGGGACGCGTTGCGGGCGCACGCGCGCGTGGAGCTCGGTATCGACCCCGATGACCTCACCAACCCGTGGCACGCCGCCTGGGCCAGCTTCGTGGCCTTCACGGTGGGCGCGCTGCTTCCGCTCCTCGCGATCGTCCTGCCGCCCGCCGACTGGCGCCTATGGGTCACCGTCGTCTCGGTCCTCGGCGCGCTCGCCCTCACGGGCTGGAGCAGCGCGCGGCTCGGTTCAGCGGTGGTGCGGCCCGCCGTGGTGCGCAACATAAGTGGAGGGGCGCTCGCGATGGCGGTGACGTACGGGGCGGGGGCGCTGCTCGGGGCGGTGGGTGTCTGAGCGTCCACTTTTGTCGGAGCGCCTGCATTTGTTTGAGCGTCCGCTTTTGGCGGAGATCACCAACGTTCGTCGCCTTACCGCTGGTAATACTTGTCGGTAACTACGTCTAGCGGCGGCCGACAACGGGCCCTTACGGTGCACGCATGCCGCCGAACCTGCCCGATGTCGTGCTGTGGTCCATCCCCGCCTTCGTGCTGCTCACCGTGGTGGAGATCGTGAGCCACCGGATCCATCCCGACGAGGACGAAGCCGGGTACGAGACGAAGGACGCCGCCACCTCCATCACCATGGGGCTCGGCAGCCTCGTCTTCGACTTCCTGTGGAAGATCCCCATCGTCGCGATCTACACGGCGGTGTACGCGCTGACGCCGCTGCACATCCCCGTCCTGTGGTGGACGATCCCGCTGATGCTGCTCGGGCAGGACTTCTTCTACTACTGGTCGCACCGCGGACACCACGTCATCCGCATACTGTGGGCCTGCCACGTCGTGCACCACTCCAGCCGCAAGTTCAACCTCACGACGGCGCTGCGCCAGCCCTGGACGAGCCTGACGGTCTGGCCGTTCTACATCCCGCTGATCGCCCTCGGCGTGCATCCGGCGGCGCTCGCGTTCTGCTCGTCGGCGAACCTCGTCTACCAGTTCTGGATCCACACCGAACGCATCGGCAAGCTGCCCCGGCCCTTCGAGTTCGTC
Organism: Streptomyces sp. NPDC056486; assembly: GCF_042795295.1. NCBI lineage: Bacteria > Bacillati > Actinomycetota > Actinomycetes > Kitasatosporales > Streptomycetaceae > Streptomyces > Streptomyces sp. NPDC056486. The sequence goes on along the minus strand of NZ_JBHTSF010000150.1, from coordinate 11,440 downwards.
TTCAACACCCCCTCCCACCACCGCGTCCACCACGCGTCGCAGGGCGGCTACCTGGACCGCAACTTCGGCGGCATCCTGATCATCTGGGACCGCGTGTTCGGCTCCTGGGTCGCGGAGACGGACCGCCCGGTCTACGGCCTCACGAAGAACATCGCCACGCACAACCCGCTGCGGGTGGCCACGCACGAGTACGCGGCGATAGCCAAGGACCTCAGGAAGGCGACCAGCTGGCGCGAGCGGGGCGGGCGGCTGTTCCGCGGCCCGGGCTGGCAACCGCAGACGCCGACAGCGCCACAGACGGCACCGGAGCCTGTGGCGGAGGGTGCGGCATGAGCCCTGTCCCCGTTGTGGGCAGGCGTTCCGCACGGCGGAACGGGTGGGCACAACCCCTGACGCCGGGTGCCGAACCAGAGGCGTCCGCTAGAGCACGGCTGCTCCTCGCGGCGTTCGCCCTCGCCGCAGTCGGCGACCTGGCAGCACTCCTGGCAGGCTCCGACGCGGCCCACACAATCTTCAAGCCGCTGCTGATGCCGCTCCTCGCGGCGTACGTGGTCACAGTCAAAGGCCCGCGCCTACTGACCGCCGTGCTCCTCTTCGGCTGGGGAGGCGACACCCTCCTCCTCTTCGACGCCGACCCCGCGTTCCTGGCAGGAATGGGCTCCTTCGCGGCGGGCCACATCTGCTACCTCGTCCTCTTCAAGCGCCACGGCTTCAAGCACAAGGGCTTCAAGCACAACGGCACGTCACGCGCGCGTGGTGCGTGGCTGGTGGCCGCGTACGCCACCGCCCTCATCGTCACGGTCGCCCTCCTCTGGCCGGACCTCCCCCCGGACATGCGCGGTCCGGTGGCGGGCTACAGCCTCCTGCTCACCGCGATGGCGTTCGCCGCCACGAGGCTGGGCCCCGTCGCGGCGGCAGGCGGCGCGCTGTTCCTCCTGTCGGACACCCTCATCGCGACCGGCGTCGCCGAGTGGCCGCAGGCCCCGCGCCCCGACTTCTGGATCATGCTCACGTATATAGCCGCCCAGTTCCTGCTGGTCAGAGGCGTACTAGGGGCGTGCCCCGCGCAGCTCACCAGCGAATCGGCAGCGGCAACGCGGTCAGCAGCGCCGACACCGCCACGACGAGACCGAGCACGATGACCTCCCCACGCGCGGGGGAGTAGGCGGAGGCGGGGTCGGTGGCCCTGCGCAGCCGTCGGCGCGCGAGCAGCGCGAGGGCGGCAACGACCACCACGAGGAGCACCTTGGCGAGCAGCGTGCGCCCGTAGGCCGTCTCCGTGAGCTGGTCGGCGACCGTGCCCGCCGGCATCCGGCGCAGGGTGCTGAACACCCCCGTCACCGTGATCGCGGCGAACAGGACGGCCGCCACGCGCGCGTAGAGCCCCAGTACCGCCGCTCCCGCCTCCGGGGCGAACGTCCGCCACAGCCGCAGCATGCGCATCACCTGCAACAGGCCACCCGCCCACAGCACCCCGCACGTCAGATGTACCAGCGTCAGACCGGTGCCGATGAGCGGGGTGTCCTCCACCGGAGAGTGGGCTCGCAGCGCCTCCGCCACGATCACCGCGGCCAGCGGAAGCGCGGCAGTGGAAGGCCGCCGTGAGCGCGAGCACAGCAGCGCCACGATGAAGGCGTTGACCTCCAGGAGCGCCAGCCTGCCGTCCCGCGACGCGTAGAGGCCGCCGATGTCCATGTCGGAGAGTTGGTGCGGCACGAGATTGCCGGTGGCCACCACCGAAGCGAGGCCGAGCGCGGCGACGATGCCCGCGCCCGCCGCGTACGCCGCCCAGCTCCGTGGCTCACGGTCAAGGGGCGCCCCCGGCACCCTGCGGGCCAGACGGATCGCGTAGATCTCGCCCAACTGCACGCAGAGCGCGGCGAACATGACCGTCCGCAGGAAGGTGATCCCGGCCGTGCCGGGCGCCTCGGCCTCCCCGGTGCCGCTCAGCACCGCCGACGGGCCGAGCAGGGGGATGAGGGCGGCGACGAGCACCAGGGCGAGCACGGCGACCGCACGGGCCGTGGAGGGGCGTCGGCGCGGCGCGCTGTGCGAGGCGTGGGGCGTGGCGGCGACCGCGTCCGGCGAGGCCTCGCCGCCGGAGTCGGCGGACGGCTGTATGGAGCTCACCACATGATCTTCACCAGGTGCACCCTTAACGGGCAAGTCCTGGCAAACAACTGGCTGAAGCTCATTCCGCCCGGCGGGAGCTTCGCGGGCGGCGTACCGGGTCGGGCTACTCCGTGGGAGCGGCGGCCGTCCACCCGAGCTTGATCTCCTTCTCCGGCTCCGAAGGCTGGAGGTCCCAGCCCAGCGGGGCCGCTGTCCGCACCACGTAGGAGCCGCCGACACCGCGGTAGAACCGCAGCGGGACCACGCACTCCTTGGGCAGCTCCGGGGTCTTGGGGTCCTTCGGGGCCGACAGCTTCCGTGTCCACTTGTCGAGGTGCTTGTCGACCCGCGCGCGGTAGAAGTCGGCGTCTCCCTCGTGCTGCAACTCCGGCCAGGTCACGGCCCACAGCGGCCACAGCTCCATGCGGCCGAGGGTCGCGTCCATGACCTTCTCGAAGCCGCGCTCGTAGCCGGGAATGATGTACGTGAAGATCTCCGTGATCATGGCGATCGCGATGAGGACCAGCGCGAACGCGATCCACACCACCCACCACACGGGCAGCACGATCACCGTGGCCACGAACTGGAGCACCAACTGCCAGGTGGGCCGGACGGGCCGGGGCACCCAGCTGTCCGTGTCGACGGCGCCGAATGCGGGATTTCGGTACTCATACATGGGACGAGATCCTCTCGCGAAGGGCCGGGCGGCACACAGCCGCCCGGCCCGGTCCGCCTTACGAACCCGCTACTTCCGCACGGCGTCGAGCGCGTCGATCATGCCCACGCCGTAGAAGCCGTTCTTGTTCTTGCCGCCCGCGCAGACCGCGTCGACCTTGCCGTCACCGTCGATGTCGTACGGATCGGTGCACTTCATGGCATCGGCCTCGCCGTAGAGCAGCGCCTTCACCTTCGCCGATGACGCGTGCGGGTGGGCCGACTTGACGAGTGCGGCGACGCCCGCCGCGTGCGGTGACGCCATCGACGTACCCGCCTTGTAGCCGAACTTGTTGCCGGGAAGCGTCGACAGGATGCGGCCGTCCGTGGCCGGTGCGTCCGGCGTCTGGAACTTCGTGGAGTCGCCGCCAGGCGCCGCGATGTCGACGACGCCCTTGCCGTAGTTCGAGTACGAGGACTTGATGCCCTTGGCGCCCGTGGCCGAGACGGTCACGACACCCGGAAGCTGCGACGGCAGGTCGAAGCAGTCCGCGGTCAGAATCGTCCGCTCCGTGGGCGTCGTGTCGTCCGGGCTCGAGTCGTCGACGATCTCGTCCTGCGCGAGGTCCGTCTCGGCGTTACCGGCCGCCGCGACGTTCACCGCGCCCTTGCGCTCCGCGTACCGGGTGGCCCGCCCGACGGCGTCGACCAGGGCCTTCTGGTCGTCGTCCGTCTTGCAGTTGAAGAGCCACGGGTCGGTGTAGTAGCTGGAGTTGGTGACGTCCACTCCGTGATCGGCCGCCCACATGAAGCCGCAGACCACGGCCTCCGTGTAGTACATGCCGGTCTCGGGCTCGGCCACCTTCAGGCTCGCCACCTTCACGCCCGGAGCGACACCGGTGACGCCGGTGCCGTTCTTCGCGGCGGCGATCGTGCCCGCCACGTGCATGCCGTGGTCGCTCTCGCCTGCCACCGGACGCCACGCGTCGCCCTTCTGCACGGGCACGCCGCCCAGGCAGCTCGCGGACGCCTTCGCGTCGAAGTTCGGCGCGATGTCCGGGTGCGTGTCGTCCACGCCGGAGTCCAGGACGCCGACGGTGACCTTGGAGCTGCCGAGCGACTCTTTGTGGGCCTTGTCCGCCTTGATGGCGGGCAGGTCCCACTGGAGCGGCTCCAGCTCGTCCTGGCCCGGGGCCGCCTGACCTGCCGCCTGCTTCGCCTCGGCGGCGGTCAGCGGCCTGTCGGCCTCAAGAGCGTCGTCGGACTGCGCGGACAGCGGAGCCGTACGGGTGGCGCCCGCCGAAGCGACGCCCTTCGCCCCGCGGATCTTCTCGGCGAAGTCCGCGTCCGACGAGTGGACGACGATCACGCCGATCCTGTCGTACGCGATGACGACCTTGCCGCCCGCCCTGGCGATGGCCCTCTTCACGTACGCCGATGTCTTGGCGGACGGTGAACCGCCGTGCCCGGCGCGGACGTTGACGACGTAGCTCATCGACGTGCCGTCCGCGAGGGACGCGCCGAGGTCGGACACGACGGACGACACCGGGCCGCCGGGGCGGGACGCGGCGTCGGGCTGAGCCGATGCCGTGCCCGGCAGGAAGGCGACGGCCGATGCCACCGCCATGCCGAGCGGGAGTGCGAGCACGCGCCGGGAGCGCGTGAAGGGGGTGGTCATGGTGCGCGAGCCCCTCACTTCTTCACGGCGTCGAGCGCGTCGACGATCCCGCTGCCGTAGAAGCCGTTCTTGTTCTTGCCGCCCTCGCAGACGGCGTCGACCTTGCCGTCACCGTCCGGGTCGTACGGCGTCGTCGGGCAGCCCGGGTTGTCGGCCTGCTTCTTGAGAAGCCGCTGGATCTCGGCGGGGCTCGCCTTGGGGTGCGTCGACTTCAGGAGCGCGGCCACGCCCGCGGCGTGCGGGGATGCCATCGAGGTGCCCTGCAGCCAGCCGTACTGGTTGCCCGGCATCGTGGAGAGGATGCGGCCGTTCTTCGACGGGGTGTCCGCCGGGATCTGGCGGGCGTCGCCACCCGGGGCCGCGATGTCGATGACGCCCTTGCCGTACGTGGAGTAGTACGACTTGAGGTTCTGCACGCCCGTCGCGCTGACCGTGACCACGCCGGGAAGCTGCGTCGGGATGTCGAAGCACTCGGACGGGTCGATGGTGCGCGGCACCGGCGTCGAGTCGTCGGGGCTGGAGTCGTCCAGGATCTCGTCGGACGCGAGGTCGTGGTTGGAGTTGCCCGCGGACGCGAGGTTGAGGGTGCCCTTCTTCTGGGCGTACAGCTGGGCCCGGTTCACCGCGTCGACGATGGCCCGCTGGTCCGGGTCGTCCATGCAGTTGTAGAGCCACGGGTCCACGTAGTAGCTGTTGTTCGTGACCTCGATGCCCTTGTCGGCGGCGAACACGAAGGCGCAGACGACGCTCTCCGGGTAGAACAGCTCGCTGACCGGGTCGGCCACCTTGATGCCCGCGACCTGCACGCCGGGCGCGACGCCCGCGACGCCCACGCCGTTGCGCGCGGCGGCTATCTCGCCGGCTACGTGTGTGCCGTGGTAGTGGTCCGGCTTCTCCGGGCGCCAGGCGCCGGGCGATGTGTCCGCCTTGCCGCCGACACAGCTCGCCGACTGCGAGGCCGAGAAGTTGGGCGCGAGGTCGGGGTGGGTGTCGTCGACTCCGGTGTCGATGACGCCGACGGTGACCTTCTTGCTGCCCGGGTTGATCTTCGCTGCCTTGTCGGCGCCTATCGCGCGCAGATCCCACTGGTCGGCCTCGAGCGGCTCCGCGCCCGCATCGGCCTGCGCCTTGAGCGACTTGGCCTCGGCCTTCGACAGGAGGGTCGGTGCGCCCTCCTCCGTCGTGCCCGCCGCCGTCAGGGGCGAGGTGCGGGTCGCGCCCGCGGAGTGGACGCCCTTGACCTTGCGCAGCTGCTTGCCGAAGTCGGGGTTGGCCGAGTGCGCGACGATGACGCCGATCTTCGGGTACGCGACGACGACGGAACCGTCCGCCTTGGCGATCGCCCTTTTGACGTACGCGATCGTCTTGGAGTCCGTGCGGGTGTTGACGACATACGCGAGCTTCGGGGACTCGGCCTTCGCCGACGCGGTGGCGGGTGCGTCGGGGGCCGCGGTCGCGATGCCCGGAGCGAAGCCGACCGATGCGGCGAGCGCTATGCCGAGGGGCACGGTGAGCGCGATTCGGCGTCTGGAACGCAGATGAGCCATGGGGTCTCCACATCATCCGGATACGTGAACTGCCCGAACACATCTAGTGATCGGGCAGGTACATGACGGGGCGTGCAGGGTGAAGCTATCCCCAGAACTCCCAGGCCAGCAATGGATTCCGGAAGAAAGCAGTGCACCATGCCGGGCCGGGCGTGTCGTTATGACGTTGAACCGTTAACAAGAGCAACATCAACCCCCCTGTCGGATCACGCCCTGTGGCCTTAGCATCGCCATCCGTGGCTCACGTGATCCGTATCACTGCCGGATCGATGAGAGTCCATGGATCAGCTGTCCGTCCCCACCGCACCCGCACCACGAGGAGACTCCGTGGCCCCCGAAGCATCCCCACCGTCCAAGGACGGAGAAGCCCCCGTTCCGTACGCGCCGACCACGGCAGAATTCCTCGAGGAGCAAGCAAGCCCCGAGTTCGGTGAACTCCGCAAGGCGCACCGCTCCTTCGCCTTTCCGCTCACCGTCGCCTTCATCGTCTGGTACCTGGCGTACGTGTTGCTCTCGAACTACGCGGGTGACTTCATGGGCACCAAGCTGTTCGGCAACATCAACGTCGCCCTCGTCCTGGGCCTCGCGCAGTTCCTGACCACGTTCCTCATCGCCTGGTTCTACTCGCGCCACGCCGCAACGAAGCTCGACCCCAAGGCCGAGGCGATCAAGTCCCGTATGGAGGGCGGCGCATGAGCCCCGCGCTGAACACCACTGTCCTGGCAGCGGCATCCGACGCCTCCGAGCACCGGGTGCTGATCATCAGCCTCTTCGCGGCCTTCGTCGTCGCGACCCTCTTCATCACCGTCTGGGCGGGGCGCCAGACCAAGAGCGCCGCCGACTTCTACGCGGGCGGCCGCCAGTTCACCGGCTTCCAGAACGGCCTGGCGATTTCCGGCGACTACATGTCCGCCGCGTCCTTCCTCGGCATCGCGGGCGCCATCGCGCTCTTCGGGTACGACGGCTTCCTCTACTCCATCGGCTTCCTGGTCGCCTGGCTGGTGGCGCTCCTCCTGGTCGCCGAGCCGCTGCGCAACTCCGGCCGCTACACGATGGGCGACGTGCTGGCCTACCGCATGCGCCAGCGTCCGGTGCGCACCGCCGCGGGTACCTCCACGATCGTCGTCTCGATCTTCTACCTGCTGGCGCAGATGGCGGGCGCCGGCGTCCTGGTCTCGCTGCTGCTCGGCATCACCAGCGACGCGGGCAAGATCCTGATCGTCGCCCTCGTCGGCGTCCTGATGATCGTCTACGTCACCATCGGCGGCATGAAGGGCACCACCTGGGTGCAGATGGTCAAGGCCGTGCTGCTCATCGCGGGCACCATCCTGATCACCTTCCTGATCCTCCTGAAGTTCAACTTCAACGTCTCCGACCTGCTCGGCACCGCCGCCTCCAACAGCGGCAAGGGCTCGGCCTTCCTGGAGCCCGGTCTCAAGTACGGTGCGAGCGGCACCTCGAAGCTGGACTTCCTCTCGCTCGGCATCGCCCTGGTGCTCGGCACGGCGGGACTGCCGCACATCCTGATCCGCTTCTACACGGTGCCGACCGCCAAGGCCGCGCGTAAGTCCGTGAACTGGGCGATCGGCATCATCGGCGCCTTCTACCTGATGACCATCGTCCTCGGCTTCGGCGCCGCCGCCCTGCTCAAGCCCGGCGACATCATCGCCTCGAACAAGGCGGGCAACACCGCGGCGCCGCTCGCCGCCCTGGAGATCGGCGGCGGTGGCGACTCCACCGGCGGTGCGCTCCTGCTCGCCGTGATCTCCGCGGTCGCGTTCGCCACGATCCTCGCGGTCGTCGCAGGTCTGACCCTCGCCTCGTCCTCGTCGTTCGCGCACGACATCTACGCCAACGTCATCAAGAAGGGCAAAGCCACCGAGAAGGAGGAGATGAAGGCCGCTCGTTGGTCGACCGTCCTGATCGGCATCGTCTCCATCGCCCTCGGCGCCCTGGCCCGCGACCTCAACGTGGCGGGCCTGGTCGCCCTCGCCTTCGCCGTCGCGGCCTCCGCGAACCTGCCGACGATCCTCTACAGCCTCTTCTGGAAGCGGTTCACCACGCAGGGCGCGCTCTGGTCCATCTACGGCGGACTCGTGGCCGCGGTCGGCCTGGTCCTTTTCTCGCCGGTCGTCTCGGGCAAGCCCACCTCGATGTTCCCCAGCGCCGACTTCGACTTCTTCCCGCTGGAGAACCCGGGCCTGATCTCCATCCCGTTGGGCTTCCTGCTCGGCTGGCTCGGCACGCTTCTGTCGAAGGAGGAGCCCGACAAGGGCAAGTACGCGGAGCTGGAGGTGCGGTCCCTCACGGGAACCGGAGCCCACTGATCCCACTGGTTCCCACCTGAAACACGCATGTCAGCGGCCGCGTCGTAGATCATTGGTAGATCTCTACGACGCGGCCGTACCGCTCCTCGTGGGATCGGGCCCGGGTCGGTGTCAGTCCCGTCACGTAGGCTCGTGGTATCTGAACCGAACTGGATCGACCAGGATCAGGGAGGGGGCCCACGTGCTCATCGACACTTACGGCCGAGTGGCCACCGATCTGCGGGTTTCGCTGACCGACAAGTGCAATCTGCGGTGCACGTACTGCATGCCCGAAGAAGGCCTGCAGTGGCTGTCCAAGTCCGAGCTCCTCAGCGACGACGAGATCGTCCGTCTCGTCCGGATCGCCGTGACGCAGCTCGGCATCACCGAGGTCCGCTTCACCGGCGGCGAGCCGCTCCTGCGCCCCGGTCTCGTCGGCATCGTCGAGCGCTGCGCCCAGCTCGAGCCGCGCCCCAGGATGTCCCTGACGACGAACGGCATCGGACTCAAGCGCACCGCCGCGGCCCTCAAGGCCGCGGGCCTCGACCGGGTCAACGTCTCCCTGGACACGCTGCGCCCGGACGTCTTCAAGACCCTCACCCGCCGCGACCGCCACAAGGACGTCCTGGAGGGCCTCGAGGCGGCCCGCGACGCGGGTCTGACCCCGGTGAAGGTCAACACGGTCCTGATGCCGGGTCTGAACGACGACGAGGCCCCTGACCTGCTCGCCTGGGCCGTCGAGAACGACTACGAACTGCGTTTCATCGAGCAGATGCCCCTTGACGCCCAGCACGGCTGGAAGCGCGACGGAATGATCACCGCCGGTGACATCCTGCAGTCCCTGCGTACGCGCTTCGCGCTCACCGAAGAGGGCTCCGGCGAGCGCGGCTCCGCGCCGGCCGAGCGCTGGGTCGTGGACGGCGGGCCGCATCGCGTCGGCGTCATCGCCTCCGTCACCCGCCCGTTCTGCTCGGCCTGCGACCGCACCCGCCTTACGGCCGACGGCCAGGTCCGCACCTGCCTGTTCGCCTCCGAGGAGACCGACCTGCGGGCGGCTCTGCGGGCGAACGGCGAGGACAGCGAGTCCGGCTCGGACGAGGAGATCGCGCGCATATGGAAGCTCGCGATGTGGGGCAAGAAGGCGGGCTCGGGCCTCGACGACCCGACGTTCCTCCAGCCCGAGCGCCCGATGTCGGCGATCGGCGGCTGAGCTGCCCGGAGCAGGGGCAATGACTCTTATGACTTAACCCTGCGGTACCGCGCCCTGTACTATTTCCACCGTCGTGAACGGTTGTCTCCGGGCACGACGAAGGGCCCAGCTCCTGCCAGAGCCAGGCCCTCCGCGCAGTAGTTCACAAGCCCGGTCGCCTAACACTCGACCGGGCTTGCTGCGTGTAGCAGCGCCGGTCGCGACCGTCTCATGGGTGGGCGCCCTACTGGACGAACTGCCCCACACATCCGGTGATCGTTACGAGTAAGCCGAGCACTCCGATCAAGACCTGCCACTTCTCGGGGCCGGTCCAGGTCCTGCGCGCCTTCCACTGACGATCATTCATTTATTCACCCCCCTTCACCACGGAAATGGCCGCACGAGACCACACACAGAGGGGTCTGATGTTGGTCCGTCGCTCCGACGGGGGATGCGGAGCGCGTACGAAGTATCCCACGGAGAGCTCGGGGCCCGGCACTGGAACTACACGATTGATCTGAGGTTTTCTTGAGGTTTCCCAGATCAGACAGGGTCCCAACGGGCCCTGGGGGGTGCGTAGTTGACCGACCCCGCTCCGTTCTCGACGCTCAGCTCTCCGTGGGGCCGGCGTCGGGGGACTCCCACTCGGCCAGCGGCACGACATCCTTCAACATGCTGCGTACGCCCAGGAATTGAGAGAGGTGCTCGCGGTGTTCCTCACATGCGAGCCACGTCTTGCGGCGCTCAGGAGTGTGGATCTTCGGGTTGTTCCAGGCGAGCACCCACACTGCGGCGGCGCGGCAGCCCTTGGCGGAACAGATCGGTGTTTCGTCGCTCACGAGATACGTCCAAGTGCGTTCAAAACAAGGCGACGCCGAGCAGCCACGGGGGGAGCTGCCCGGCGTCGGTCTGTCGCTCCGACGGGGGATGCGGAGCGCGTACGAAGTATGTCATGGGGGACCCGGTGCCTGGCACCTCAACTGCATGATTGATCTGAGGTTTTCTTGAGCTTGGCGCAACGTCGACGGTCAGTTCTGGTGACCTGACGGGGCGCCCGGATCGCCCGGCGCGGGACCGGTTCCGGCTTCCGGGACGGGTTCCGCGGACTCGCCGTGCGCCGTCGGTGGCGGGAGCATCGGCCGGGACGGTGCCGGTACGAAGGTCGACGGAAGCGAAGGGATGTTCTCCCGGCCCGCGTTGGCGATCACGACAGAGATGTACGGGAGGAGGATGCCGAGCACCAGAGCGACGAGGGCGACATGCCGCTCGACGTTCCACAGCACCGCCGCGGCAATGACCGAAAGCGTACGGATCGACATCGAGATCACGTACCGGCGCTGCCTGCCGCGCACATCGTCCTCGAGTGACTGCCGGGCACCTGTGATCCGGAAGACCTGGGCGCCGCTCTGCTTCCGCATCACATTCCACCGCCTGCTCACAAGAAGCCGGGCGCTCCCGGCCCGGACCTGCTCCACGTTACGCCGGGGCTGCGCAGCCTTCGAGACGGGGGCAGGTCCCTTCTCGGTGTCCTGCCTGCGTCATGCCACGTATGGGCTCGCCCGACATGCGCCGTATGGAGGATCGGTCGACACTGACCGTAATGCTCATGTTGAGCCGGATGAGGAGGCAGCTATGAGCTGGTTGTGGGCCATCGTCGTCGGATTCGTGCTGGGGCTGATCGCCAAGGCGATCCTCCCCGGAAAGCAGCACAGTCCGCTCTGGCTGACCACGATCTTCGGCATCATCGGCGCGATCATCGGCAACTCGCTTGCCTCTGGGTTCGGCATCGCTGACACCAAGGGCATCGACTGGGGCCGACACGCCTTGCAGCTCGTGGCGGCTCTCGTCGTCGTGGGCGTCGGAGACATGCTGTACAAGATGATCAGAGGCAACAAACAGCAGCGGGCCTGACCTGCGGGTACGCGGCATGTGAAGGGGGTCGGCCCGTGCGGGC